>JARBUM010000084.1 GCA_029239675.1 Pelosinus sp.
CCAATAATAAGGGCTCGTAAGCCTTTCATTTTCTCTAGTAAAGTTAACAACAATACAATACTCCAAATTACAATGGAGTGTCCAATCAAATCAATCTTTACCGCCCAAGGATACATCGGTAATAAGGACATCATCATTTTAGGATTCAAATTTAATAAATCCATCCACGATAATTGATCACGTAATAGCATCATAGCTACGGCGATCACATAGATGTAATCAGGTAACATGGACCCTATTACATATTGCCAAACAAGAGGATGATGCCGCGTAAGAAAATAGAGCCAAAATCCATGATGCCAAGTAAACAACTAATGCACCTCTTTCCTTTTTTATAGTATTCCACTAAAAAAGGATGATCTATGCCATAATAAAAAGAGAGCGGTATCGCTCTCTTTTTAAACAAACTATTTACTATTTATTTTCCTGTATCTTTTTTGCAAATTCTAAACCAAAATTAAAACATCTATCTTGTTCTTCTTTATTCGCTAGCCATTTTACAGCTAATCCTGGATCTTCAACAGCTATACCGGATCTTTTCAAGGAATCTTCCATAGCCTTTAGCGCGCCCCCAGCCCAGCCGTGAGCACTAAAAGCAGCACCTAATTTATTAACAGGTTTTAATCCTTCCAAATAATATAAGAAACCGCCCATAGTAGCTAATACTGTATTATGTTGGGTGGAAGACCCAAGGATGACACCGCCCGCTTCTAATATATCATTCAGAATATCACTCATAGATGAGGTATTTAATCTATGTAATTTCCCTTTAGCCCCTGATGCTGCAACACCTTCTAATATACGGCGAGCCATATCCTCTGTTGCTCCCCACATGGTGTCGTATACAATAACTACCGTATCATCATGATATCCGCTTCCCCATTGCTCATATTTTTTTATGATATCTGCAATATGAGAACGCCATATCACACCATGGCTAGGCGCAATCATTTTTATTTTCACTGTTTCTGCCTTTGTTAAGGCTTTGCCAATCAAGCGGCTATAAGGCATTAAAATGTTAGCATAATATTTTGCAGCTTCTTGCATAACATCATGAATCTCATTTTCGTCATCAAATCGCTTGGTTGTGGAAATGTGCTGCCCAAAAGCATCATTTGAAAACAAAATTTCTTCTCCCGTTAAATAGCTTGCCATAGAATCTGGCCAATGTAACATAGGCAGGGTCATAAATTGCAGTTTATTAGCACCAAGATCTAAAGAATCTCCTTCCTTTACTACCTGAAAATCATATTCTTTATTGTAATGCTTGATAATGGAATCCTTCCCTTGGCTTGTTAATACTACTTTAGCCTGAGATGCCTTTTCCATAATCATAGGCAAAGCACTTGCATGGTCTGGCTCTGTGTGATTACAAACAATATAATCAATTTTAGCTGGATCAACAATCTGGCTAATACGTTCTAATAATTCTGATGCAAAAGGTGCCTTAACAGCATCAATTAGACATATTTTTTCATCTACAATTAGATATGAATTATATGTGACTCCTCTTGGTGTCTCATACCCATGAAAATCTCTCTTGGTCCAATCAATTGCACCTACAGAATATACGCCTTTTGCGATTGCAATGTTATTCATCATATTACTTCCTCCTAGATCTCCCAAATCAATTCCATCTTTTTTTATCCGATGACCAAGTTGCTCTAAGACTCCCATCTTCGCTCTCGTTAACAGCCTGTAAGCCCCTGCCCTCGACGGTCAGGGCAACAGGCTGTAGAACTTGAACTAATTTCGTTCCAAGAGCCTCCGGACCCAAGACTCACTTATATAGGTGGGAGTTAAAGCTCCACCTGAATCAAGTCTTCTTTATAACAAATTAGGGGTTTTTACTAATGCTCCTACAATTAACTTAGCTTCTTCAATTATATTTTCAATAATAACTTTTGCTGGTTCGATCTTAGTCAATGGAAGTAAACTCTGTCCTGCTTGAACCATTCCATTTTCTACATCTCCGTCGATGGCTGCCAGACGGTTTGTACCTGTTGCCAAAGCTGCAAGTTCTGCTTCTGGCGTATGTTGGCGTTCTAATTCCAAGAAGCGATCAGTAAACTTATTTTTGACCCCACGGACAGCATGTCCAGAAAGCACTCCTGTCACAACACTATCAATATCCGTTGCGGAAATTAATTTGTGTTTCACATTGACATGAACCGCACATTCTTCTGCTAATAAAAACCTTGTCCCCATCTGAATTCCTGATGCCCCCATGGAAAGCGCTGCTACTAGGCCACGTCCGTCAGCAAAACCTCCGGCTGCGATCACAGGAATGTCAACAGCTGGAATAACCTGAGTCATTAACGCCATTGTTGTTAATACACCAATATGACCTCCAGCCTCCATTCCCTCGATTACAATCGCATCTGCACCCTTTTCCTGAACCCGCTTTGCTAACTTAACATTAGGTACCACTGGAATCTTTTTAATACCAGCCTGATCGAGTTGAGAGAAGAAGGGAATTGGATTTCCTGCACCAAGAGTTACAAAAGCCACTTTCTCTTGGCAAATCACATTCATAATTTCTTCCTTATCCGCAGCCATAAGCTGAACATTTACACCAAAAGGTTTATTAGTGAGAGTTTTAGCTAGACGAATTTGCTCACAAACCCATTGAGCGTTACGCCCACCTGCAGCAATAATACCAGCACCGCCAGCTTCTGAAACAGCTGCTGCCAACTTTCCATCAGATACCCACGCCATGCCACCTTGTAAAATGGGATATTTTATATTTAGCATTGTTGTTAATTTTGTACTCAACATTATCCACCCCTTTTGCAAATCTATTGTCTCTGGAAAAATTCACTATTCAAATTGGATTCTCCTGCAAAAATCAGCCGCTAATTTTATTTAAGCTAATATCCAGTATTTTCTGTCTTTTTGTGTGAAAATATTCTTTACAATCTTATCTAATCAATTTATAATGAAAAGCTGTACAATACATATAATAAGGCGTAATCATACTATATTGTAAAATGATATATTTAGGACTATTAATGGGATGTATACGCCTAAATCACTACGTAAATAAAGGAGCAACATATTATGATAATGGGAATAATCAGCAGACATCTTACCATTGATATGTATGGATGCAGTTCTGAAAGTCTTAATACGATGGAAAATATCAAAGAAGCAATGTTGGCAGCTATTGCTGAATCCAATATGACACTACTCAATTTCACAGATCATCAATTTGAACCAAAAGGATTATCAGCTTTAGCATTGTTAGCCGAAGGCCATATGAGCGTACACACTTTTCCTGATAAGGGCTATGCTGCCATCGATGTATTCAACTATAGTGATACTATTCATCTTGAACAGGCCTGCAAGGTATTAAAACGCTTTTTAAAACCAGAGAAAACTAAGATTACCAATATTAAACGCGGTGATTTTGGTTCAGTCAGTGACATGAAACCAAAAATTAAATTTAGTAGTACTCCCATACGTCGTGTACGAGATACCAGTGCTAAAGTATTTAAATTTTTATCTCGTTCTAAATAATGTATATAAAATAAATCCGCTAGCGTATTCATGAATACGCTAGCGGATTTATTTTTTTTTAATGTTCTCCGAAGTTACTCTTAATCATATCTTCTAATGCTTTACAGCATTCTATCTCATCTTCTCCTTCAGTAGTAATGGTAATCTGCGTATTTTGTTTCAAACCCATACTCATAACCGCTAAAATGCTTTTACCATCAGCCACTTTATTACCGGTAGCTATTCTAACTTTACTTTTGAAACTAGCTGCCTTCTGTACAAACTGGGCTGCTGGTCTAGCATGCAAGCCACTAGCATTTGTAATTGTTACCTGTATTTCAGTCATAATTTTACCTCACACAAAAATATTTGAACCACAAAGGCACAAAGGACACTAACGAGCGTTCCCTTGTGTGCCACGATAGTGGCAAGTGTCTTTGTGGTTCAGATCTTATAAAAATTACAAGGACTAAGAAAGCTATGCCCTTAACACTTATTCAATGTCCGTGCGCCTTCTGCTGTTGCTATAACAGCCGTTAAGGAACTCCCTAAAGATGCTTCCACCACAGCACTGATCGCCCCCTCTAAAATAGGAGCATCAGCAATTTTAACATTAGCGCGCAGTTCATCGTCCAAGAACTCAAAAGCAGTTTCTGTACTTAATACTGCACTACCCAAATCTACCATAATTGCAACACCATCACCTGTATTAGCAGAAATAATGGCCTCACTGACTTTAAAAGCATCTGTACCAATGCCACCATCTGCCATCCCCCCAGCAGCGACTACCTTCTGCTGAGGTGCTGCCATTTGCAGTGCCATTTCTTTTATCCCTTCTGCCACCTTTTGGCTATGTGAAACAATAACAACTCCAACCATATCGAGACCTCCTGTTTGTTAGCGACGAAGAAATTCTACCAATGTTTGCAACATAATGTAAGAGGATGTAGCTCCAGGATCTTGATGTCCACGACTTCGCTCTCCAAGATAGCTTGCTCTCCCTTTGGTAGCAACAATCGTTTTAGTAAACTCTACCCCTTGCTGAGCAGCTTCAGAAGCTGCTTCCAAACATGCTAGGACAGATTTATCAGCCTTAGCTCCTTCCATGAAAGCCTCGTAAGCAGGTTCAAGAGCATCAAGCATGGTTTTTTCTCCCCTTGTAGCTTTACCTCTTTCTTTAATCCCCGTAATAGCGGCCTCTAACATCAAACCAATCGTCTCTACATCAAGCTGAGTTTTCCCTTGACTAGGAGCAGCGGCTCGCAAGAAAGCTGTCCCATACAATGGTCCTGCAGCCCCTCCTACACTGGAGATAAGTGTCATCCCCACCATTTTTAAGATCTTCCCTATATCATTTTCCGTTTCTAATGCTTGCATCTTTATTTTTACTGCTTCAAAGCCTCGTGCCATATTAATACCGTGGTCTCCATCACCAATAGCAGCATCTAAGTCTGTTAACATTTGTTTGTTGCTAATAATGGTTTCCCCCACAGCAGATATAGCTTCATATAAATATCCACCCATAAAAAGAAAATCCCCCTTTAAAACTGTACCAAAGCCGGTGTATCTGCAGGTGCTGCTAATAATTCTTTTAACTCATCATCAAGTTTTAAAATACTAATTGAGAAACCGGCCATTTCTAAAGATGTCATATAATTGCCTACATAGGTCTTTGCAATTTTTACACCTTTCTCCTGTAACAGTGTTGCCACTTTACGATTTACTATGTATAGTTCCATCAAAGGAGTCGCTCCCAATCCATTAATTAGTACGGCAACTTCTTGCCCGACAACTAAAGGCATGTCAGCGATAATTTTATCTACTAAATGAGCTGTAATTTCATCAGCAGGCCGTAGAGCTTCTCGGTGGGTACCTGGCTCACCATGAATCCCCATACCAATCTCAATTTCATTATCATCTAATACAAAGCTAGGTTTACCAGCTGCTGGTACGGTGCAAGAGTCTAGTGCCATTCCCATTGAGCGCACATTATTAATGACTTTATCTGCAATTCTTTTCACTTCCGCCAAATCTGCTCCTGTTTCTGCTTTAGCACCGGCAATTTTATGTACCAGTACTGTTCCTGCAATACCTCTTCTTCCTATGGTCCAAGTACTATTTTCAACAGCTACATCATCATTTACAATTACTTTGTCTACGGTAATTCCATCCGCATTTGCCATCTCAATTGCCATTTCAAAATTCATAACGTCACCGCTATAATTCTTTATAATTAGAAGTACTCCCTTACCATTATCAACTGCCTTCACAGCTTCGTATACTTGATCTGGCGTTGGTGAAGTAAATACAGCCCCTGCAACGGCACCATCAAGCATTCCCCGACCCACAAAACCAGCGTGAGAAGGCTCATGACCGCTACCGCCGCCACTTACCAAAGCAACTTTACTACTCTCCGGTTTATTGGCTCTTACTAATACTTCAAAGCCCTCTACTCTTTTTACATATTGGGGATGTGCTAATACCATTCCTTGTAACATTTCCTCAACTACCTGTTCTGGCACATTAATAACTTTTTTCATTTCTTTACGCTCCTTGTTATTTTGTTTTCCATTCATGACAGGTTCCCAATACTCTCAGAGAAATATGCAAATCAATAACATATTTTACATATTACTATACAAGCAATAATCGTGCCAAAGAGGAAATATCTTAGTAAATGGTAAATTTGTGCCCTCACAGCTATGTAAATTCAATTTTCAGTAATATGTCTCCTAAGAAAAAAGCAGTAATGAGTTGGTAAAAAATATCAACTAAAGCTGTTTTGTTGATATTTTTTACTATATATTGTACTTTTTTACCAACTAACTGTTTTTTCTAATCCAAATTTTTTGGCTTTCGCTGCTATCGTCTTATGAGTTAATCCTAAGGCTTTGCCAGCACCATTGTAACTACTATATTTATCTAAGGCTAACTTGATAATTTTCTTTTCATATTCTTCCCAAGGTAAAATAATTTCATCAACACCTAATCGCTGGTCTTCTTTATTCTCCAGTAGCATCTCCTCTTTTAGATAGGCAGGCAAATGTTCTACACCAATAAAATTACCCTCTGTTAACGTTACCAATCGCTCAATTATATTTTCTAACTCGCGTACGTTTCCTGGCCATTTATATTGCATAAGTGTCCTTAGAGCATCACTTTTTATCCCTTTGGCTTTTTTCGTTAATTCATAGCTTATTTTAGCAAGAAAGTGCTCCACTAATATGGGGATATCTTCCTTCCTCTCTCTTAGTGGAGGTAATAACAAAGGAATAACATTTAAACGATAATATAAGTCTTCACGAAATTCTCCATTTTGCAACATCTTTTCTAAGTCTTGATTTGTAGCAGCAATAATTCGCACATTCACTTTTATAGTGCTCTCGCCGCCCACCCGCTCAAATTCTCTTTTCTGTAAAACTCGTAGCAACTTTACTTGCATACTTTTTTCCATTTCACCTATTTCATCTAAGAAAATTGTACCATTATCAGCTAGTTCAAATTTTCCTAATTTCTTACGTATAGCACCTGTAAAAGCACCTTTTTCATGTCCAAAGAGTTCACTTTCTAATAAGTTGGTAGGAATAGCACCACAATTAACCCTTATAAAAGGGCCTGCAGCTTTTGAACTAGCATAATGAATCCCCTCTGCGACTAATTCCTTACCAGTGCCACTTTCTCCGCGGATTAATACATTAGAAGACCCTTCAGCAGCTTTTGTCGCCATAGCCAGTGCATCCAACACTTTACCACTACGTCCAATAAAATGCTCAAAAGCTCGATTGGGCTTCTTCGTGCGCCATAACTCTTGCTCTAAGTATTCAGCCTTTGCAGAGATATGATTTAACTTCTCCATTAATCCCTGAACCTCTGTAATATCCTTTACTACCGATACAACCCCTGTTACGTCTCCATCTACGATTATAGGATTCACATTAGCAACCACAGCAACACCGTTGGTTTTTTTACTAATATTACCTAATATTTGTGTCCCAGAAGAAAGAACTGTGCATCGGGCTCCTTGCGGAGAGATTTCTTGTATATTCTGCCCCACTAATTGTGCATACTGTTGATTAACAATTCGTAAATATGCTGGATTCACATACGTAATATATCCATCTTTATTCACTACACATATTCCATCCTGCACCGACTCTAAAATTAACTGCAACTGCCCTTTTAACTCTTTGACTTCTTGCAATTCCCCTGTAATCTTTTCCAATGCTGAAATATCTTCAAAAATAGCAACTGCCCCTTTGACCTGTCCATCAATTATAATTGGGGTGCGATTTGTAATCGTACTAGAAGCACCAATGATTTGACGACAAGCTAGTTCAGAGATACCTGTTTTATTCACAAGATGCAAGCGTGAGTTGGGAATTACATCATACACCTTTTTTCCTACAACCTGACTCGCAGGAATGCCCAAAATCTCTTCTGCAGCAGGATTGAAGATAGTCACCAAATCATGCTCATCACTCACCATTAAACCATTAGCCATACTATTAAAAATCTGTTCAGCAGCAAAGGCATTTTCTTGCAGTAATTTATCAACTTCATTAATAATTTGCGCATTATCAAAATGGAAATCACTTTCTAAAAATGCTACCATCTGTTTTACTACATATTCAGCCTGCTTTCCACTACCTACGACCCAAATTTCATCTCCTTCCTTTATTTTTAGGGAGCACAGTACTATCAAACTATTAGCTGCTATGTTATCCTGATTTTTATATCTAAAAAAAATACTCGTTTGATGCTTTGTACTTAATTCATGAGATTTCTGCACGACCATCGCTGCGACACGCGCGTGTAGTCCTTTCTGATGCTGAATGACTGCTATTTTCTCATAATGCAAGATCTCACCCTCTTTATGTATTCTTATCCAACTATAAGCCCTCTTTATCTAGAATATATAACATATTTATAGTTATATGGCAATTTTTACTTGACAAATTCTCTGTAATGGATAATAATAACTAGTAGATAATAAATAATATTATGGAGGTAATAAGTAATGAAAACTACAAAAAACTTATCCGATGGTTTTGCAGGTGAATCACAAGCAAATATGAAGTATCTAGCTTTTGCTAAAAAAGCTGAAATTGATGGTTTTCCTCAAGTTGCCAAATTATTCCGTGCTGCTGCTGAAGCAGAAACAATTCATGCTCATTCTCATCTAAAAGCATTAGGTAAAATTAAAACAACTGCTGAAAATTTACAAGCTGGTATTGATGGTGAAACTTATGAATTTAGCGAAATGTATCCTCAATTCATTAAAGAAGCAGAAGCAGAAGAAAATACAAGCGCTGCATTACGTTCCTTTACACTAGCTAGTGAAGCTGAGAAAGTACATGCTGTCTTATACAAAAAAGCTCTTGATAATTTAAATAATAAAGAATCCTTCCCTTATTATCTCTGCACAGTTTGTGGTCACATCCATGAAGGTACTGCACCAGATTCCTGTCCTATCTGCGGTGCAAAAGCACAGGCTTATAAAAAATTCGACTAAATATATTTATTATTATAAGCGAAAGACCACTTCACACGATGAGGTGGTCTTTCTACTTATATCCTATATCCATTCACCACAATTTTAACTTCTCCTGTCTGGGGGTTAAACATTAACCCATGCACGGGTACGTCTTTAGGAATTAAAGGGTTGGTAAAGATTTTATTCACAACTTCTTCTACATTATCAATCGGATGATGAAAATGATCTAACCAGTCACCCAACTCCTTCTCGACCATCTTAATCGCATCGGGAGAGATTCCCCTATCCAACATCTTACGCGTTAGGCCTTTTGAGGTAGCGTTGGCTATACCACAATCCATATGTCCAATTACAAAGATTTCTTTCACCCCTAATTCGAAAATACTTACAACTAAACTGCGAATCGTGGCCTCAAAAGGCCCTGTCACAGAGTTCCCAGCATTCTTAATTACCTTTGCTTCACCTCTTCTAATTCCCAAGGCAGGCTCTAGAAAATCGACTAGCCGAGTATCCATACATGTGAATATTGCTAACTGACGTTTTGGCATTTTACTTGTCCAAGGGCAATAATCAATATATTCATCTGGCAATTCTTTGATGAACCTATGATTTGCATCTAATATTTCTTCTAAAATACTCATATAACATTCCTCCAGGATATCCCCATATTTATATATATTGTTAATATCTCTCCTTATTAGTATCTATTTTAAGTCTTTTATCCTCATAAGCACAAATAAATACACAGAATAATCCCCAGTCTGTTTATAACCCTATATACGACCATTTCGCAGTCCTAGTTTATCCACAAAATCTCAGCAACATTCTCACTATGATAGCGAGGACTTCTTAGCTGAGCTGGAACTATTTTTTCCAGAATGCAAAAAGCACACATCTGCATGAGTGACTCTATTTAACCAGCACCTAACTATTCTCTTAGTATTCCTACCAAGTACTTTCCACGTAGGCAAACAATATTCATTTCAGCCTAAGCACTAGGTTCCTGTTATTATAAGAGTAGGATAAATGCTAATGGCGTACGTTAACCTGGAGCGACCTATAACCCGTAAAATTAATTTAAAACCTATTAAATCTTGATACTACAAAAAAAACACCCACAAAAGTGAGTGTTTTCTTCTTTAACCAGCAACTATCTATCCTCCCAGGCCGTTTCCAACCAAGTACTTTCGACGTATAAGGGCTTAACTGCTGTGTTCGGTATGGGAACAGGTGG
>JARBUM010000017.1 GCA_029239675.1 Pelosinus sp.
TACCTGTCACAACGCCCTCAACCACACTGCCAACTTCAATGGACATACTAATCAAACTTCCCCCTTAAAAAACTATGTTTTTCATCCATATTATAACCTCGACACTGAAAAGGTGTCAAGAAAAGCCGCTATAAATTATTTTTTTCCGCCGAAATATAAGGAATCTCGCCTGGTTTGACTAAACCAAGTTCTTCACGAGCCAATTTTTCCACATATTTAGGATCATGCAGTGCTTTACGTTCTTCTTGTAATGCAGCATTGGTCTGCTGTAATTGCTGAAGTTGTGTTTGCGTGGCTTGGGATTCACGGCGAATGGAAAATAACTGGCTCTGCTGAGCAACAGCCAAATAAATAAAATAGCTACACATTACAACTAGAAATATTCTAAACCACTTCACACGATATTTTCGCCTCTGCATTCACTACACCACCACATTAAAAAATAATATTACATGTAAAGTACTTGTATTCGCCAGCTAGTGAATGCATTCCTCTTTTTCAACATGCTTATTATATTTTTTTCTCATCAATAGGCGGTTTGGGATACTTAACATGATACCAGCCTCTCACCTTACTATCTAAAAATCGAAAGGGCCAACTTATTATTCTGAAGCAAATCACTACAGGTCTGATAACAAACAAGATAAAACTCTTTCTTACCAAGGTCGCTATGTCCTTAATTAGCTTAATAACAAAGGACAATACACGAATTACCCATAAGCTTAACAAGCGGTAATATAAAGCAACACCGCAGCTAATCCCTAAGAATACATAAAACCTAAGTTCTCCCCAATTACTTATCACTAAAGCAATAAATACAATGACAGTAGCTACTAACCAATACAGCAAATCGGTAACCCATGTCACCAGAACCTTCGGTCTGAAGGTTCCACGTAATACTCGATAACAATCAAATAATACTCCTAATGTAATACCCGTTGCAATGGTGGTTAAAAAAGTGGACAACTGACTATCCATGTGCATTGCCTCACCTCCAGCGCCACGAATGATAATATCGATGCAATCCTCTCACTATGCATAAGAGTCCAAACAAGGTGATCATACTGCACCAACCTATAGCAGCACGAATGTTGCTCCACTGCCCTGCAGTAAAAATAGTATAAGGCATAGCATAAGAAGACAACTTATACCAGTAGTCAATTACACGATTAACATAAGTTACTGTTTCATCATATGGCGGTATATCTTTATACTTATCAACTGCTCCAGGACCAGCATTGTAAGCAGCTAAGGCTAAAACCATATTCCCTTCATACTTTTTTATCATCTGACTAAGATATATAGTGCCGATAGCAACATTAAGCTCCGCATTATAATAACACTCAACGGTACACTCTCCTAAATGACGATTATCACATATTCTATGCTGCTTATTAACATACCGCCAGGTATCAGGTGTAATTTGCATTAATCCATAAGCCCCTGCAGGCGAGCGTGCCCGAGGTTGAAAAGAACTCTCTGCCTGGATAAGACTCGCAACGATTTGCCCATTTATACCGTTCTGGCGGGCATGACGGTTGATAATTTCTCCATAAGGCACCGTAGTGTCAACATCTGATATGACTAAGGCCTGCTCATTAAATATATCCCAAGTCTTATTATGTATCCCTGAAATTCCGTAGACAATGATACTATATATGACTAACTGAATAACAAATCCAATCAAGCCGATATGCCACAGGGTCAACAATCTTCGCCCCAAGACAATACTCCTTTCAACCAGAATCTAAAAACAAAAAAGCGCAATATGCAACACAAAAAAATTAAAATAGTGCTACATTCGCGCACCGCAATAGCGGAATATTACGTATTTATTAAAAAAGCGGTTTGAAACGTGAAAACGCAAAGCCGCTTACGCGGACACGAAGCACACAAAGGGATTTCTAAAGTAGACTTAGTCGCTCTTAACTCCTACTTGTAGAAGATGGGAGTATTAGAGCCAGTTAGTTAAACAACACCTTCGTGTTCTTCATACCTCTTCGCAACTTCGCGTTTCAACATTCTTCTCGAAACAAATATATAAATTCTAATACTACCTAAAAAGACTCGGCTTACGCCAAGCCCTTAGCATCACATTACTATTTCAAAAATCTTTCTAACAAGCCTTTCTTGTTATGAGAAGTGTCATCATAAGAAATATTTTTTATCAGCCCTTCTACGACTATATTACTTTTATCTAGATTTAATTGCTTAATATTTAGCCCCTCTCCTTTTACTATGAGTACCCCCTGTTCTGTTTCCATAATGACTTCTTTCTCATCATAACTTCCTAAACTCATCACACCATCAATCGTCATTTCCTCACGATCAACTAAAATAACCTGATGCCGCCATGTAGGTGTTTTATTATCTATCGTCATAGCAAACCCTCCCTTATGCTAACTTTTCAATGTATGTATATGCCCTTTATTGGAAAAATAGTACAGTTAAAATATATGGGCATACTAAAAAGTATATTGTTAAAGGAGTACCTTCATGAACATAGATCAATCCTACCTCTTTTACATATGGCAAAAACTAGCTTTTCAGATCGTGCACAAAACCAACATATGGCTTTTACTGGTATTTCTCGCTACTGCTGGCGCTTCATGGCATCTTGGAAATTTGTTAGATAAACATAATGTCCGAGCGCGCGAAGCTAACATGGCGCATAGGACAGCCATAGGCTATACTAGTATTGCTTTAATGCTATGGCTATTTAGCTTTATTATGAGTTAACAACACTACTTCATTTGTTCTCAAAACAGATCTATCATTACTACTTGTGCGCACCTACATTTTCAATAACTACATTCACAGACACAATCAGGGGGATGGTAGGAAAGACCTCATCATCCCAACGATCTTTAACCTTTTCCCACATTAGGGGTTCATAGGCCTGTAGCTTCTGTCCAAAAACGCTAGCATCTACCTTTAGATTTTGGTAGGTATGAAAAGAATATAGTATATTTTTTTTTACAGCTTCTGCCACTAACTCTTCAAGCTTATGCAATTGGTGATCTTCTACTACATGATGCTCAATCCCACATTGCATTTCGCCAATATTGCCTCTCATCTTAATATCTAATATATAGTAAATATTGTCTCCCTCCACCCTAGGCGTTAAGGATGTTTCATGGCTAAAAAGTTCAAAAGCTGTTATTTTTCCTGGAGAATCAGGACATTCAAAAGTAATGATGGCAGATTTTTCTATACCGCTCAGAAATTTGCCACCTTGTGTGGCATATTCATCTACGTAACCAATAAGTTTTCCGTCTTTCAATATAGCCATGCCTCCCAGCTTGATAATATCATCTGCCAATTCAATCCGTGCCATAAGTACCCTTTGCTTATTATCATGAGATTCGGCTATACTTCCCACATCCGTATGCCAACCTGGTACGTGAGGGTTTTTTCTATACATGTCCAAACTATCAGCGATAAACATGCCACTTGGTTCCCCACTAGGCGGTTTGTATTCTAAAATAGCTCTCGCTTCTCCCGAAGTAATCAGAACTTTAGTCAGCCAACGTATATGTTGGCTCCGCAGCAAATAATCAGTAATTGGTTGTAGTCCACCTTGCCTGATAGCCTCTTCACTAATCACAACAGTCTGAACATGTTCAAACCACAGGTCCTTATCCGATTGCCCAAGCATATCCTGAAGCATTTCAGTCATAGACTGGCCAGTCGTTGATATCAAGCTAGTGGATGTTTTGCCTCTCTGCCCACTCTCACTACCTTGGGAAGGCGCCAATTGCAAAAGCTGTAGGCTTAGACGATACAACTTATTACCATGTGGTTGATAAAAATTCTCCACTTGAGTAATCTTTTCCTGATCAGGCCTGACTCCTTCCTCCGCCTTATCAATAGCTATTGCAAGAACAAAACGTCTCTCTTGCAATTCCTCACGGTCCCAGCAACCACCCAAACAAATACTGATTATAACAATAAGGGCACAGCCAATCCCTCTCTTACACCATTTACCCAGAACTAAGGGATCCATGTCAATTAGCACTTTTCACCACCTTCCCTATCATACAGAATGAACCGTCACTAACTTTCTTCAGAATTTCGCTATTTCTATATTTTCATTCTTATTTATGGCTGCCAACCTTTTCAATAGACACATTGACAGAGACAACGAGAGGAGTAGTAAGATAGATTTCATCCCATTGGTCTTTTACTTGTGCCCAGGTCTCAGGCTCATAGGCCTTCATCTTCGATGCAAACTTACTAATACTATCTACTCTCATTTCTTTTTTAAAGACCTTCTCTGCATAAAATACATTGCGTTTAATCTCCTCCGCAAATGCTACTTCTAATTCATGTATATATTGAGGATCTGTGGTATTATCCTCTTTAAAATCGCTCTGAAGTTCTGCTAGATTACCATGCATGTTAATATCTAAAGTAAAGTAAATATTCCCCTCTGACACATGAGGCATAAGCTTAGTATCATGATGAAACAATTCAAATACTACCTGGTGTTCAGGGTGTCTCGGACAATCAATGGTGATAATGCCGGACTTTTCCGTATTCGATATAAATTTTAGTCCTGCGACGGCATACTCATCAACATAACCAACAAATTTGTCCTTTTTGAACACTGCCGAACCACCTAGTTTGATCACCTTATCTGCTAATTCAATGCGAGGCAGTAGTGCATTACTGCCTGTATCAAAATACTGGACTGTATATCCAAAATCAGTACGAGCGCCAGTTATATGAGTATTGCGGGCATGTAAGCGTATGATATTCGATATATATATGGCACTTGCTTCTTTCGATGGTGGGCTATATTCCAGCAAAGAACGAGCTGTCCCGGATGTAACATAGACTTTAATACGGGATCGCATTTCAGAATCCCGCTTAAAAAAATCCAATAGTTCAGATAATCCCGCTTGCTTTAATACATCCTCACTAATAATAATGATCTGTAGATGTTCAAACCACAAGGATTTACTAGACTGGCCCAGCATATCTCTAATCATCTCAAACATAGACTCTCCCGTATTAGAGATAACATACGACTTAGATTCTTCTTTCTCTTCTCCCCCTGGGACAAGTTTTAATAACTGCAAGCTCAAACGATAGCGTTTTTTTCCATTAGGCTGAACAAAGGTTTCTGTTTCTTTCACTTTCATATTTTCTTCAGCGTTCATTCCTGGTTTTAGTCCTGCATCAGCCATATCAATAGCTACTCCCAAGACCAAACTACGTTCCTGTAGTTCTCGCCTATCCCAGCATCCTGTCAAAAGAAAGCATAGACATATTACTATTAAACAACTTATCGTTCTCTTTTTAATCACAGCTTGTTCCTGCCTTACGTTTTTGCCGCCAGGAAAGTACAAGGGATGCGGGTATGACACCAAAGGAAAATAATAGTCCTATCCACGTAGTAAACATACTTACCCTATCATACAACTGCTGATTATCGAGAAATACACTACTTATATAAATGATTGGCAGCAGAAATAATACCCATGGCCGATGGTCAGCATGACGCCAATACCGCATACATATTTCTCCCATAAAATACATCATGGCTGCCAAGGTATCAAACACCACTGGAATCCAAGCTAATAGCAGATAGTTTTCTAAACGTTCAATAAACGTGCCGGGTAATTCTACACTACGAATAACAATTAATGCTGGATATAATAGATTCTTTGCTGCCTCCACAGTTAATACTCCAATAATAATGACGGTAATCATTAGAAATATGATAGTTAAACAACCGAATGATCCACCGATTATTGCAATTAAACTGTTGAGGCTGGCTTGCCTATAAACCAAAGGCATCAGTAGTAACACACATTCATAACCAGAATACATATTCCATGTAGAAAAACCACTACTTATGACGGCCTTTATATTCACTGGCCATAGAGGCAACAGATTCTCTGGCTGAAAATTTAAAATACTAGACATCCACACCATGATCAGTATGCTGTAAGCTATAAGAAACATAAATTGCTGTAGCCGTAAAATAGTTCCCCAATCCTGCAGGGCACAATAAGCACATACCACCAGCAAAGCTAATATTACAACTTCTGGCGGTGTCTGATCAAACATATAGAAGGTAATTATCTTTCCTACACCAGAAAATATTTGTATTACCTGAAAAAAAAACAGCAGATTGAACAAAAAAACTACAATGCTGCCACCCGCTTTTCCGAATAGTCGCGGTGCATATTCTACAAACGTCTCATCTGGATACTCTTTGGCTAACTTAAGCATCATACAAACAGCACTATAGAATAATACTCCTCCAACTATTACACTTAACCCTGCACCATGCTCAGCTTTGGTAATCAAGGAACGCGGTGTCAACATGACCTGTGCCCCAACACAAGTTACGAATATCACAATTGCTAGTTGCCATGTTGACATATAGGATTTAGCTTCCAGATTGGCCATCACTGTCACCTACCCTTGTCTGATCTTGGGCTCCGAATTCCTTAGGTCTTGTTTTTAACAATGTGGTGGGTAACCTCGCCATACTATCTTTCCAATCAGCCAAAGAATCAAAATTAATCATCCCACCCAAATACGACTCACCAAAACTACGTAAAGAGCATAAATGTATTGTTACCGCTAACACTCCTAATATGACGCCATACAGCCCTAAGATGGAGGCTAAAATGAGCATAGGCACTCTCGTCCAACGTAGTGCCATACTAAAAGTATAAGAAGGCATAGAATAGGAAGCGATGGCTGTTGTAGCAATAACCACAACCAGTAAAGGATTAATAAGACCAGCCTGCACAACAGTAGTGCCAATAATAAAAGCACCAATCATACTCGCAGCACCAGCTAACTTCTGGGGGAGTCGTACGATCGCCTCTTGAAACAGTTCCAATAGAACCTCCATCATAATCGCCTCTAAAAAGGAGGGAAAAGGAGTTCTAGCCCTAAGCTCAGCTACAGATATAGCCATTGTCGTGGGTAGCATACCTGGATGGTAAGAAACAACAGCAACATATATAGCTGGCAGATAAATCGCTAGAAAAGCCGCTATATTCCTAGTCAAACGGACTAAAATAGCAACTACAGGCTGTATGGTATAATCATCGGAAGTTTGCATCAAGACATTATAAGTGCAAGGAACTATTATAGCCACAGGAGTACCGTCAACAATAATGCTCATCCGCCCCTCATATAATGCGGCCAGTACTTTATCGGGCCTCTCTGTTGTCTGCGTTTGTGGATAGGGTGACCAAGGATGATCTACTAAAAATTCTTCAATTGGCGCAGAGGATAATATTTTGTCTATTTTAATCAATCCTAGGCGACGTTCAACTTCTTCTACTAAGCCTGGTTTTACCAAATTTGCTATATATAGTACAGCAGTAGATGTTTTAGTACGTTCACCTAATTGCAGTATGCGTACTTTGAGATTCGTATCGCGAGTCCGGCGGCGGATCAGCACAATATTGTCCGTCATCGTTTCATTAAAGGCTTCATTGGGTCCCTGCAAAACATACTCATTATTCGGTTCACTTATATTGCGCTTCGTATATTTTACAACAGCGATACTCAATACATCATTCAGGCCATCGATTAATAGAATGGCATTACCTGTCATGACCGCATCAATAGCCGCACTGGCTTTCGTCAATACGGTCACAGAAGCAGCACCCAAAATATGTTCTGCAACAACCTTCATATCAGTGAATAGATTTGATAACTTCGTCGTATTAGCATTAGTGGGAGCAGTCTGACTCATCAACGGTTTAAGAACACTTCTTTCTAAATGTTCAGAATCGGCCATACCTTCTAAATAGATAAGTAATGCTTTATGCCCCTCTGCATCAAATGCACGAAATTCAATATCACCACAATCTCTAAGCACTACCCTCATCAATTTTTCATTTTCAGCCAATTTCGAAGTAAAAATAAAAGGCTCATTAGAAGGAGCTGCTACTTGGCGCATTTGAGCAATAATTTGCCCTATGTCTTCACCAAGTTTTGCACTTTTTGTAGTAAGCTTCTGTAATTCGGTTAATTTTTTTTTAGCCTGATCGAAGGAAGCCTCAGGCATGTCAGCCGACAATTTCATAATTTTACGACATTTTACTTTTCCCATTACCCTCCCCCTCTCCTGCAATTAGTATTTTTTACATATTACGCTACCTTTATACTAGGAATATCTCTGATAGGCTTTCCATCATAATAAAAGGAGACATTTGAACCGCGAAGATACGAAGAACACGAAGAGAGGGGAGATGACCTGCCGCGATCCTTATAGCAACAAGGTTCATCTAAACTTACAACTTCTGATACCATATGATTAAGAAAAACAGCCGAAGAAATTCGGCTGTTTTCTTTAGTTCCAACGTTTCTCAATGGTTACATCTTTAAAATATTGTCCAATAATCTCTTCTGGTTTTTTCCCCATAGTCGTCAATTTATTTACACCCCATTGAGATACACCTACACCATGGCCATATCCTTTACCAGTAAAAAGTACATTATCACCACTAACTTCCACCTTATCAAGTAGCATTGACTTGAGTTTCACACTATCAAGGCCAACTCTTGTCTCAGGCCCGGATACTTCCATATTTTTATTAATTAGCAGAGTTATGGTTCGGCCTGAAGGCCCTTTCTTACCAATTTCTATGCTATCAATACTACTAACCGTTTTCCCCATCTTAGTTAGTACATCCATCAATTGTTTTTTTGTAAAAGAGGCTGTCCAATTTTGTACATCAGCAGGTGCTAAATCATCAGGAGATGTTATTGATTGAATGTAAGGAGGTTCATCCTCTTTATAATTCAGCCCCTCTTTAGCAGTAGCTGTTATCCCACCTGCAGAAGCATGAAACCAGGCTTGAATTGGTTTTCCTTGATAAGTAATCACCATACCTCTTGTCATATCGACAGCTTTCTTAACATTGTCATTCACTGCTTTAGCATTATAAGCTTGAAATTCCTTAATATCAGTAGAGGCTTGTGTGCCTCGTGCTGGAACTCCCCCCTTTTCATCCATTGCTTGAAGAGTAAAGGTTCTCGCTAATATGGCTTGAACAGCTAAAGCCTCAACTGGCCAATCATTTTTCATTTCTCCAGCAACCACGCCGGCAATATACTCTTCCATTTTCATTTTTCTCTTTTCGCCTGTCTCATGCATAAAAACCAAAATTTCAGGTTCATTTCCCTCAATGGCTTGCTTTTGCGGGGCTGGCGGCGGAGTCTGTTCTGGTTTCGACTGAGGATTGTTCATCAGAGAACATCCACTAACAACAACGATGGCTATTAATGCCAAGGCAATCATTACATACCATCTTTTATTATGCATTTATTTTATACCTCCTCACTTTTATAGGTAGTCTCTCAAAAAATAACCATAATAGCCGTAAACAAGCGAAGGATGAGCATAACTATAAGCATAGGTTAAGTAAGAGGTTAGAGTGGTTAGTTATGTTCATTCTTTGCCATCCTACATGAGACTTTCCGAGAGCCTACTATAGTTAGTATGGTCGAAAAAACACAATACATTCACTGTCCATTACTGAATATACGATAAATCGGCAATGCTAAGCAGATTAGTATCAGTAAGGTTACACCAATGGCCCCTACCGTATTCTCATTTTTCCATAACCATGCTGAAAAAGTATATCCATGAAAACCAGACACAATTGCCGCAGCTAAGAACATATAATCCATTTTTTCCTTTCCCCACTTTACTTTACAGGATAGGTTCGAATCATTAACCCCGTACGACGAACCTTTGTATTGATTGTCACGTTTACTATCGCCTGACCATATTGTTCATGCCAAGGATATTTCAAATACTCTTGATAATTGGTAAAGGATGGCCTTAGATAGTAGCCAAAACCCGCCACATCCGATTTAAGCTCTTGTGTATGCTGAATCATATTTAGCATCTCTTGTTGTAATACTGTATTAACCTGTTTTTCTAATAAATTAAGATAAGGCGTTTGTTCGTAATTAATTCCTGAAGGAAGATTTGTAATTTCACCTTCTAACAGCATTTTTACATGAATGACTGGATGGCCATCTTCCAAAGTCACCTTAATCTTAGGCGCAGACCCCAAGCGCATAAGAACGTTTAAAAAATACTTAGGGTCAAGCGGATCTTCTACCGTTAAAAAACCATGAGTATAGTCTCCTAACAACATCGCCAGCATTCGTGTTTCCGTAGTACTAAGTATTCCCACCATTTTGTCGCCATTAAATATGGCGGTACCAGCAAATTCGATTGGATTACCACCTTGGAGAGGTATATCTCCAGCAACATAACCATCAATCTTGCCCCCAGGAACCTTTGGCGTTGCTATCTCGCCTTTACCAGACAGGGTGCTTATATCTACTAATGTTGCATAGGATTGGGCACTATTACTTTTAAGCCGTATATAAAATTGATGAAAGCTGGTGCGCAAATAATAGCCAGTTTCTACCCCTGAATCGAGCATGGTTTCAAAGTACTTAGAAGCTGATATGTTAAAACTAGGCTTATTCGCCTCCAAAAAGTCCCTCGCTGTCCCTCTTGCCACCAATACAAACATGGATCCTCGATATTCACGATAACGTTTTAGTGATCCCCACATATCTGCCAAGCCTCGGCGTGCTAGCTCTTGCCCTACCACTAATACCTTTACATGGGACATGGAAGGCGTTAAGGATGTAGTGGAATTCAGCAAGTTAAGAGACTCTGCTATAGATACTGCTGAATTAGTTATTAAAACCGTATCCTTTTCACCCTCCCCTTTGCTACCCTCTACATTCGGCTTGGCTATCTGATATGTCACTTTGATTATTCCCTCTTGCTCAGCTTTATCAATACCTATAGCCACAATATAAGCGACTTCTTCACTTTCTCTCGCACCATTACATCCCGAAAGCAGCATCCCAATACCCAATAAAATAGTTCCTACGACTAGACGGAGGTACACAGCTTCTTCCTCCTTCTTTTCCAATACGTCATGACAAACAGTATGATAGGGAAAACATAAATACCCACATCAAATAAAGTAATTAACTTTTGATCTACTTGAAGGGCATAACCAATATCAGGAGGCATCATTGCCGCATTAGCAATCAGCATAGCTCCTAAAGGTACAATGGGCCTTAATGTGGGTAGCTTTAATAACAATGCAATAAGATACAAACCAACATATAAACTGCCTGCTACAGCCAATAATCCAAACATCACCCATACAATAATAAATAGAGCTTCAATCCTTTGAAAATATTGATTAAGATAAACCAAACGTGCTAATTCAAAAAGGGGCATGGTTTTCTCAGCGCCAGAAGCAATACCAAATACCATAGTGTAAACAAGTATAAAGCTGACTCGCAGTATACCAGCATAACTAAGAGCATACATAGCAGCTTTCTTAATCGTCCGTGCATTCTGAAATGCTGGTGCTAGAATTATTAATGACAAAACGCCAACATTATATCCTGCTCCTTTAACCCCTGCATACACCGCCTGCATAACTCCATTGCCTTGCCAAGGGGTAAGATTATAGAAAATATAAAAAGGCGCCAATAAAAGCAGTATGATTGCGATTCCTGCCATAGAAAAAGGCATTACAATGTAGCTTGTCCGTGTTAAAGCCTCAATGCCTAAGTAGCAAATGATTCCGGCGGACACTGTATACCAGATGATTACCAATTGGAACTCTACCCGTGGCAAGGCTGTCAGCAAGGTATACTCTGAATATAATCGCAAAACAAGAGAAGCATTACTCAAAAACATAAAACTATAGGTTAACAACACTACCCATGCTCCTATTCTACCGATTAACTGTTGGCAGACCATCAAAATATCACTAGATACACCATTGTGTACATAAACCATCATATACAAAGCCATTAACGGAATTAATGTGTAAATTACCATTGCTAGCCATAAAATTGGTCCATTTTGTTCAATAAGACTAGAAATTGTAGATAAAAACACACGAGGCATCACAATACCAAATACCAAGGCAATACCATCCGCTACACCTAACCTACCTGGATGCAGCTCATTCATGATCCTTACCTCCTTTAGATGTGTTTTTAGTCCAAGATCGACTGTTATCTTTCTGGCGAATTTGATCCTTAGTATTAAGTGCATCCGGCCTGCGTTTTTGATGATAAACTGGTCCTCTTAAGATCGTGTCTCCACCAAGTGTTGATCTAGGTGCCATAGGTGACATATAAGGCATACCAAAGGACTTTAATGAACATAACATAGCAATGAACAGCAACAAGCCGCATGCAACACCGATAAGTCCCATAGACATTGCCAACAAAACAAATATAAACCGAGATAAGCGAAAAGCAGAGGCTAAGCGATAATCAGGAATACTGTAGGATGCCAAGCCGGTTAAAGCAATGATAATAACCATGATAGGGCTTACTATTTTAGCCGCCACAGCGGTCTGCCCCAAAATTAAGGCTCCTACGATACCAATGGTCGATCCTAGTATACCGGGAATCCGAAGTCCGCCTTCACGAATTAACTCAAAGGAAAATTCCATAAACAGAATCTCAACTATCGTAGGAAAGGGTACTTGTGCTCTGGCTGCAGCAATGGATAATAACAATTCTGTAGGTATAGCTTCCTGATGGAAGGTACTAATGGCTAAATATAAACTGGGCAGCAGCAAGGACAATAAGGCACTTAGCCATCTAACCAGGCGCAACATATTGGTATAATAAATATTCAAACTAAAATCATCCGATGAATGCATCAAGGTGAAGAAGGAAATCGGTAAAATATGTCCAAAAGGACTGCCATCAATAAAAATAGCTACCCGCCCTTCTGATAAGTGAATCGCAACCCGGTCTGGTCGTTCTGTTGACAAGGTTTGAGGAAATGGAACGAGCGGAGAATCTTCGATAAAATGTTCCAACACGCCCGAGTCCGTTATAATATCGGTACTAATGCCATTAATACGTCTTTTTACTTCTTCAACCAACTCCTCATTGGCGATTGACTTGACGTACATAACTGCGCAGTTGGAATTTCCCCTTGCACCGATGGGAAGCATTTCTGTAACTAAATCACTGGCATGAAGCATGGTCCGAATGAGGGCTGTATTCACACGTAGCACTTCTGTAAATGCATTTTGCGACCCTCGCACAGATTGTTCTGTTGTGGGACGACCAATGCTGCGATGCTCGTAGCCTTTTGTTTCTACCGTTACTGCTTCCCCAATACCATCAAAAAATAATACTGCATCACCAGTATTGATTGCTTGCTGTACCTCTTTAAAACTCCCTACTCGAGAGGCTTGCCCACTAGGCAGACACTCCTCCATGACAAAACTGATAAAGTCCTCACCATGCACATGTTCTCGAATGTTTTCCATAAACATTAAAGGCTCTAGTACTGTCATATTAATTATCTTCTTATCAATCAGTCCATCCATAAATACCATCATGACCTTTATTTTAGGCTGATCCGAAATAGTAATTTGACGAATTACTACATCTTTATTAAGGGGCAACTGATAGATAGACTCCAAGATCTTCTGATTTTGTTCAATACTCGTACCAATACCAGCATTGTTATATACACCATCAATAGAATGGTCATCCATAGTATGTTTTTTTACTTCTGCCCACTCAGTCTGTATTTTTTCAAATTCTGCTTTATTCTTTTTAACGACTTGATGATTTTCTTTACTCCGCAACTCTTTAATGAATTTTTCCAGAAAAATTTCTAGGCTTTTAGCATAATTCAACATAAACTCTAGCTCTCGTACGCCTTCAGTTACAGATGCCGGTGGGAAAAATTCACCATCTATCTTATCCTTCTCTTCCTGTGTCTCAGCTAAAATAAAAGGGGGCGGTTGACAAGGCGGCTGATACACTAATAAATCTTTGATTCCTATAAGGATATTATTCATTGTATTGTCTCTCATACCACCACCCCCAATCAATATACTCAATCTCGTATTATAGCTTTTACCAAACTATATCTTTTTACTACTAAATACAAAAATAGAGATTGTTACCCAAAAGGTAACAATCCCTATTTTTCATCTTACTATTGATCTAATGACCACCTGCACCTAATTTTCGCTGTAAGATCTTACTCGGTATTGTAAATAATAAATTCAACATTAGAATCGTAATCACCAGTAATGCGCCAGAACCATTAGCAATTTCAACTCTGTCAGGTACAAGGCCTACAGCCATAACGTACCAAAGATGCACAGCCAAGGTTTCACCTGCTGCTGTTACATCAAAATTAGCCATTTGCCGTCCAACGGTAGTACCTGCAGTAAATATTAAAATAGCCGTTTCTCCTAAAGCCCTACCCGCCGTCAGAGTAATCCCTGTAATAATACCAGGCAAAGCATTCGGCAATACAACCCGCCAAATAGTCTGCCATTTAGTAGCACCAAGGGCCAAGCTGGCTTCACGATAATGTACAGGAACATTTCTCACTGATTCTTCCGTTACCCTTACCAACACAGGTAGATTAAGCAAGGTTAGGGTTAAAGCTCCCCCGATAATACTAAACCCCATGCCTAATAGATTGACAAAAATAATCATCCCAAATAATCCTAAAACTATGGATGGAACCGTTGCTAAACTTTCCGTACTCAAACGAATCATATCCGTTAACTTATCATCGTTCGCGTACTCCGCTAGGTATACCCCCGCGCCAATGGCTAATGGTATGGCTACAAGCAACGATAAAAATAAAATATAGAAGGAATTAAATAATTGAGTTCCTACACCGCCCCCAGCATTAATATCACTAGACTTGCCAAAGATAAAATCCCAAGACAATACAGGTACACCTTTATAGAGAATAAAGATCAAAAAAGCAGCCAAGACACCCAATATCACAATACCTGCCAGCCACATTAACGTAGTAGCTATCTTATCAAATACTTTTGCTGACATTTAAGCCACCTTCTTTCTGGCAATTCGGCGAATAATTAAAATCATGAGTAAGGATAAGACAAGTAAAACAAACGCCATGAGAAACAAAGCATTGCCCCAAGCTGAGCCAAAAGGTGTATTTCCCATTTCCACAACAATTTCACTAGGTAAGGTAGAAGTCGGCATAAACAAAGATGTGGCTAGCTGTGGAGTGTTGCCAATTACCATTTGTACAGCCATAGTTTCCCCTACCGCTCTTGCCATAGCCAAAATAATGGATGTTAATATACCGGGCAATGCGGAGGGCAGAAGAACATTCCAAATGGTTTGCCACCTTGTGGCACCCAAGGCTAAAGATGCTTCCTCCAGACTCTGGGGAACCGCCCTCAAGGCATCTTCTGAAATGCTCACAATCGTAGGTAAAATCATAACAGCTAGAATAATGGACGCTGCTAATAAACCAAAACCCATATTTACATGAAAATAATTCCGAATAAAAGGAACAATGATGGTTAAACCTACGAAGCCATATACTACGGAAGGAATCGCCACATACAAATCTGTAGCTGGCCTCATAATTTTGCTCAGCCAAGGCGGGGCAATTTTAGCCATAAAAATAGCGCCAGCTAACCCCAAGGGTGCACCTAATAAGATTGACAATACAGTCACTGCTAGAGAACCCATAATAAAACTCAGAGCACCATATTCCATCCCCATTGGGTCCCATTTTGCTGTGAAGAAAAAATCAAAAGGACTTACTTCTTTAAAGGTCATGAGTCCTTGCCCACCTACGAAGACGATAATCGTTAAGATAATGAGCGTCATAAAACCTGCACTGGCAATAAATACATACTTCATATAAAAATCATATAGTAATTTTGTTTTATGTTCTCTACTTACGAGTTGCATTACATAATCCTCCTGTTTTAAAAAGATTTAGCTTGTGCTAAACCTTAAAGCCTATTTACGTAAGATAACACTCCTATCAAGTCTTCCTGTATTTAAATTGTAACCTATTCCTAATTTCCCTTTGTTAAGGTATTGTTAATAAATTGTTAAGTCTCTGCTACAAGAATTTCCTTCTCTAAAATATTAACCTTTTGCTTATAATAGTAATACCCCATAATTATTAAAATCTTACTCTCTATTAACTCAACCCTCTTGCTACTGCATATAATAAAACATAAGAAGTAATTCTTAATTAGAGGAGGATTACATTGATTAAATGTTACGTTCTTGATACTAATGTTCTTCTACATTCCCCTAATGCAATATTTACTTTCAATGAACATACTGTAATCATTCCCGAAGTGGTTCTCGAAGAATTAGACCGTTTCAAATCCGAAAGTAGCGAACGCGGTGCAAATAGTCGCGAGGTCAGTCGCATTATTGATTCCCTTCGCACTACAGGAAATTTACTAAAAGGAGTATCCTTAAATAAGCAAGGCGGTATCCTTCAAATTGAGACCAATCATCTCGATACTAAAATTCCAGCCAATTGGCTGGGAACAAAACCAGACAACCGCATCTTACAAGTTTGTAAAGGATTAGCTGAAAGCAATCACTATCCAATTTTAGTCAGCCGAGATACCAACATGCGCGTTAAAGCAACCATTCTTAATGTTCAGGCTGAAGATTTCCGTAACGAAAAAGTAGCTAGCATCCAAGATCAATATACTGGACGAGGCATCATTTATACCACCTCTGAAATCATTAATACCTTTCACCAAAATGATCTAAATACAATTGATCCTACATCCTTATTTACTTATGACGAGAATGCTCATCTATTGGTAAATGCACCCTTAGAAACCAACCAATTTTTCCTTATTCGCTCCACAGATAACGACCGCCACACTGCATTAGGCCGTTTTGATGGAGAAAAGGTCGTCCATTTGCGTTATCATAAGCACAATCCCTTTGGAGTTATCTCTCGTAATATTGGTCAGATTTTCATGCAAGAATGTCTCATGATGAGTGCTAGCGAAGCCCCTCTGGTCATTATTAAAGGTCCAGCTGGTACAGCTAAAACCTTTTACGCCTTGGCTGTAGGCTTGCACCAACACTTTGACTGCCGCCCTAGGGATTATAATCACATACTCATTTGCCGGCCGAATATCCCCATGGATGAAGATATTGGTTATCTTCCTGGATCTGAAGTGGATAAAGTCAGTCCTTTTATGAGAGGAATTCGAGACAATCTCTTTACCCTAATGAACGGAAATACAATAGATGACGGCAAAGATCTAGCCCAAGCAGAAGATACTGTTCAACTTTTATTTGATCGCCATACCATTCAAACAGAAGCCTTGGCCTTTCAGCGAGGTCGTTCTTTACAGAAATACTGGGTAATCTTAGATGAAATGCAAAATGCTACACCTCGCCAAGCCAAAGGAGTAATCACTCGACCAGGATTAGGAACCAAAATTATCCTACTAGGTGATCCCGCCCAAATTGACCATCCATATCTTGATAGCCAGTCCAACGGCTTAGTCTATGCCAGCGAAAAAATGCGAGGGTCTAAGCTATGTTTCCAAGTAACATTGCAGCATGATGAATGCGAACGATCGCCACTAGCTGCTGAAGCGGCTATAAGATTATAAGATAGATTTGAAACACAAAGGCACAAAAGGGGTAGAATGAACTCCTCTTTGTGCTCTTTGTGCAACTTGTGACCTTTTTGTTTCATCTTTTAAATTTTGGATTCTGTATATAAAAAAACTGCCATGTTTGGCAGTTTATTTTTTGCGCATCCGTTGTCCTGTTTCTAAATAAATAACCCATTCCCCAATATTGGTAGCATGGTCAGCCACTCGTTCCAAATAGCGTGCAACGAATAATAGTTGAGTTGCCTGTTTAATATTGCGCGGATCTTCCATCATATAAGTTAATAACTCACGAAAGGTTTGATGATAAAGATCATCTACCTCATCATCTGCGGCACATACCTTTTCTGCTAGCGCAATATCAAGATTAATATAAGCCGTTAAAGAATCCCTTAACATCTTTTGTGCCATAGCAGACATACGAGGGATGTCTACTAAAGGTTTAATTAGAGCTTGCTCAGCAATACTTAAGGCAATTTTTGCAATATCAAAGGCATGGTCGCCTACCCGTTCTAAGTCTGTTGTAATTTTAAGTCCTGTACCTATAATCCTCAAGTCTCTTGCCAAAGGCTGCTGTCTGGCGATAAGCACCATACATTTATCTTCAATGGTGCTTTCCATATTATCAATATGATCATCACCAGCCATTACATGTTTAGCCATTTCTATATCTTGGGTTGTCAGAGAAGCTACCGCCTGGCCAATAGCCAGTTCAACACGAGTGCCCATTTCTAAAATACCATTGCGCAACTCATCTAATTCGTGATTATAATTTTGTCTGGTAATCGTCATACTCTTGCCTCCATTATCCGAATCGTCCAGTGATATAGTCTTCCGTACGTTTATCTTGCGGCCTTGTAAATATTACATCCGTTTGATCATGCTCTACTAAATCACCATTCAAGAAGAATGCCGTATAATCAGATACTCTAGCAGCCTGCTGCATGTTGTGCGTAACCATAACAATCGTATATTTTTGTTTTAATTCTGAAAGTAATTCCTCAATTTTCATTGTCGATATAGGGTCAAGAGCCGAGCAAGGTTCATCCATCAACAGCACTTCCGGTTCAATTGCCAGCAATCTTGCAATACATAAACGCTGTTGCTGACCACCTGACATGCCCATGGCTGAACTATGAAGACGATCTTGTACTTCTTCCCATAGTGCTGCCCCTTTCAGGCTCTTTTCCACAATTTCATCGATTTGGGATTTATTCTTAATACCATGAATACGAGGACCATAAGCAATATTATCATAAATCGACATAGGAAATGGGTTAGGTCTTTGAAAAACCATGCCTACTCTTTTTCTGAGCAACACCACATCTGTATCTGGATGATAAATATTGACTCCATCCAATAAAACTTCCCCTTCTATTTTCACATTGGCAACTAAATCATTCATACGATTTAGGGTTTTAATAAAGGTAGACTTGCCACAACCTGACGGCCCAATCAAAGCTAGCAAACTATTTTCTTCCACGCCAAGGGAAATTTTCTTTAAAGCCAATGTATCTCCATAATATAATTTTAGTTTATTCACATGAATTTTGTAATCCATAGATATCCTCCTACCACTTAGGGCTTCCTCTTCTAAAGAAGACTCAATTTAGGCAGAGCCTTAACTTTATCTGAATCTTATTCGCACTTATTCGCTGAACTTTATGCTTTCGGCTTCGCCTTAGATAAGATGGCAACCTATGAGCAACTTGATCATCGGATAAATATTGCTATAGAGAATATACCACAAAACACAGGTATTTATTATTAAGTAATCATTAAGTAATTATTATGTTTTTGTTAAATTTCACTAAAGCGGTAGCCAACGCCTCGAACAGTCTCGATTGCCTCTGCCACTTTAGGCTCAGCTGCCATTTTCGCTCTGAGATGACGTACATGTACGTCAACAGTACGGGTATCACCAAAATATTCATAACCCCATACCTTCTCCAGTAGTTGTTCCCGTGTATAAGCTTTTCCCACATTCGTAATAAATAATTTTAATAACTCATATTCCTTAGGGGTAAGTTCTAACTTTTCACTATCTAAATATGCTGTATAGCTGGAAAAATTCAATCTCAGTTTACCAACAACTAATTCGCTATCATGTATACTCTCCTTATGACTGCGCCGTAGTACAGCTTTCACCCTGGCCATAAGTTCCCGAGGGCTAAAAGGCTTAGTCATATAATCATCCGCACCCAATTCTAGGCCAACAATTTTATCCACTTCCTCATTTTTGGCTGTCAGCATAATAATTGGAATTCCTGCAGTATGCCGCTGCCCTTTCAGTCTACGACACACTTCTATACCATCTATGCCAGGAATCATCAAATCCAATATAATTAAATCAGGCTTATTTGTTCTAACTAAGTCCAATACACCATGACCATTATCAGTTTTTTCAACATGATAACCTTCCTTTTGCAAGTTAAACTCAATTAATTCCGCAATAGAAGATTCATCATCAACAACAAGTATACTATTTGCCATATCCTTCACCACCCTTAAAATAAAAACCAGGTTATTTTAACCTGGTTTTTATTTATACTACAATTATTTATTTACTACGTCTTTTAAGCCTTTACCAGCTTTGAAAACTGGGTTTTTAGATGCTGGAATCGTAATTTCAGCGCCTGTTTGTGGGTTACGACCTTTTCTTTCTTCACGTGTTTTTACTTCAAAAGTACCAAAGCCAATGATTTGGACTTTATCTTGTTGTGCTAAAGCGTCCTCAACACTAACAAATAAAGCATTGATTGCTTTTTCAGCATCCTTCTTAGTCAAACCCGCTTTTTCTGCAACACTTGCAATTAATTCAGTTTTATTCACAAAAATAGCCTCCTTATGTAAAAATCGTTACGAATAGCTTATTCGCTATCATTCTTTTTATTCCTGTCTAGTTTTGAAAAAAATACGAAAAAAATCCCAATTTCTTTATAATTTGTTACTTTTCGCCTCTTTCCATAGTAAATCGAGCTGTTTTAATGACATTTTTTCCCATTTCAACTCTTTCTCCTTCATCACATTTTCAATATATAAAAACCGACGACGAAACTTATTATTTGTAGTATTTAAGGCAATTTCACCATCAATTTTCAAGAATCTTGCTAAATTTACTACTGAGAATAACACGTCGCCTAACTCAGCTTCCATGTTAGATACTTGTCCTTGGGCACAGGCCTCTTTAAGTTCACCTAATTCTTCATATACCTTGTCCCACACAGGGCCAATTGTATCCCAGTCAAATCCTACTTTGGCGGCTTTAGCCTGCAATTTATAAGCTCTCATGAGACTGGGGAGTCCCTTTGGTATGCCATCTAATATAGACGGCCTCTCATGTCCATGCTCCTGTTTTTTTATGGCATCCCAATTCAATACTACCTCACCAGCATCACGGACGCTTGTATCACCAAATACGTGAGGATGACGACGTACCATTTTTTCTGTAATGCCATCAATCACTTGCTGCATAGTAAACACCTGAGATTCTTCTGCTATACGGGCATGGAATACAATTTGTAATAGTAAATCTCCCAGCTCTTCACATAATAAGTCTTCTTGCTGCAAGTCAATGGCTTCTAGGACTTCATAAACCTCCTCTACAATATAGCGTCTGAGACTAGAGTGGGTTTGTTCAATATCCCATACACACCCCTCTTTAGAACGAAGCTTAGCCATAACATCTACAATCGGATCTAAGGAAAAACGATTAACTGCTGCATTACGGCGAGGTACATATACACTGGTAAGATGGTCGATGCCCTGCACTCTGTCCAGTTCAAATAAAGGAACTGTTAATAGTTGTTCATCCGGCAGTCCTAAATTCTTTACAACTATTACTTCATAATCATCTGGATAATATTCCATTAACACCAATTTAGCTTCTGAAGCCACGTAATGATTATAAACTTGGGTTACCACCAAAGCAGTCATCAACTCTGGGGGTATGGATGACAGATCAGCAGCATCTAATACTGTAATTCCTTCAATAGGATCTATGGCTAGTCTTGTATATAAGACCTCCAAAAAGCTCATCCCTGGCAAAATGGTAACAGAGATGCCTTGCTTAGCTGCTAAGGCTCTAATTAGCATAACTGTTTTTTCTGCTACAAGGGGGCTGCCCGGCACAGCATATACCACTTTTTCCCCTTGCGCTGCTTGATCCAAACACTCCTTGGCTATCGTGGCATAGACTTCATCAAAAGATGCTTGTTCTTCGTAGACATAATCATAACTCGTGAATGTAATACCACGCTTCATGATCTCAGCCACTGTTGGATGCTTTGCCGTGCGCAAAAGCAATGTTTCTGCTGTCTGTAACAATTCTAATGTCTCTACTGTGATAAGGCCAAAAGAACCGGGCCCCAATCCTACAATTGTAATTTCTCCCACATTATCGCCTCATATTCATATAAAAGTAAAAAAATTATTTTTTCCGGAATATATCTAGTTTTACCAAGAAAAGGGCTAGCTTTCTACCAACCTTAGGTAGTTTTTCGATATCATGCTGCTGTATACCTCCTAATAGTAATAGAACAATACCATATATTATGCTACCTACACAAACAGCAGTTAAGGTTGCCAGGGTATTATGAAAGGTCTTAAGCATAATAGTATCATAGGTTAATAGTACTATACCACCCATAATAATAGCAGCAACAAGAGTCTTCATTGTATCTTTTATACTAATACTAAATCCTACATAACGATATACAAAATACATATTTAAAAGGGCTGCTAAGAAAAAATCAGCATTTGTCGCCCAAGCAGCACCTTTGATACCTAAAGATGGCATAGCGGTTAATGTCCAGCTCATAATGATCTTCACTATAGCTGAGATAACCATATTAATAAGAGGAATAGCTGTATGCCCTAAACCTTGCAAGACTCCAGTGCTAACCTGATGGATACCTAACATGACAACGCCGCCAGATAGTATGGTTATTGACACTCCCGCATTAGGCGTACCATACAGCATCTGTGATATAGGTGTAGCCAACAGATATATCCCAATAAAACTTGGGATCGTTATTAAATTGGCAAAACGCATAGCCATAGCTACACGCTGGTAAATTCGCTGATGTTCTTTGAGTGTGAAGGATTCTGAAATAGCAGGCACTAAGCTAGATGCCAATGATCCTGTCAGAATAGTAGGGACATTTATAAGAGCGATTGCCATGCCTGTTAAATAACCAAACAATTCAGTTGCTTGACTTACAGTATAGCCAGCAACTTCTAGTCGTGCTGGAACAATTAGCAGATCAATACTAGACACTACTGGCAGCATAATATTTGCCAGTGACACAGGCAAAGCTAATTTAACAATACGAGAAATAATTTTACTACTTGCTTCCTGTCTTACAATAGGCTGCGTTGCTATTTTTTCTTTTAATGCAGCACTATGCCGCCAATAGTAATACATTAGTACCAGCAAGCCAGCTAAGGCACCAGGACCTGCGCCAAAACTAGCACCAGCAGCCGCATATTCAAGACCAATGGGCAATAAGTAAAAGGCTAAGAATATCATAGTTATCACGCGGATAAGCTGTTCAAAAATCTGGGATACAGCTGTGGGGGTCATCATTTGCAAGCCTTGAAAATAACCACGATAGCTAGATAGAATCGTAACAAAAAATATAGCTGGAGCCAAAGCAGCAATGGCATAATAGGCACGAGGATCACGTACAAAATGTTCTTCAACAAGCCATCCCGCACCAAAATACAATATAAAGGTAAAAAGCAGTCCTGTTATCGTTAATAAGACCAAAGAAATACGAAAGACCCGGTTTGCGCCACGAAAATCAGATAATGCCACCTTTTCTGCAACAATAATAGAAATGGCGACGGGGATACCGGCCGATGAAACGCTTAAGGCTAATAAATAAATAGGATACGCCATTTGATATAAGCCAATTCCCTCTCCGCCTAATAAACGAGAGAGGAGAATACGATTTACCGAACCAATTATTTTCACAATAACACCAGCAAGGGTTAAAATGAATGCCCCTTTTAAAAATGTATCTTTACTCACGTATTTTTCCCCCTATAGCATTCCTCTTACTACTTATTCCGGAGGTGAACATTATATTATTGCAAAATACATTTAACTGCTAATACTTCTTTTGAAAAACCATAAAACTTCTGATTTCATCACAAAGGGGGTATGATACACTCATCTTTGTGCGCTCTGTACATCTTTGTGGCTCCTGTGTATAACTTTTTTCTCAAAACTTATAAATGCTAATCATATAAAAAAGTAGCGAACAGGCGTCCGCTACTTTTTATCGATCAAAGACCCTTTACGTGGCCATTTGCTTTGCCAGGAATCCTGCAGCAGTTTCTGCTAGCTTAACTTCCATTTCATTCATTTGCGCTCCTGGCTGTTTAGTACAAAGAACTACTGCCCCAATGGAACTTCCCTCTACAATAATAGGTGCAATAACTTCTGCGGTAAATTGGCTTGTTTCCTCTTCTTCACCAGAGTCAATAATACAACCCTTAGCACCCTTACCCTCTGCAAGATTGTTCAGCAAAACTGCTTTACGATCTTCCATTACTTTCTCCAAAGCTGAGCCTAAAGGTTTATTTAAAAACTCTTTTTTCGAAGAACCAGCAACAGCAACTATCGCATCTCTGTCTGCTATTAAAACAATATGACCTACTGCTTCATATAATGAGTCAGCATATTCCTTTGCAAAATCACCTAATTCACTTACTGGGGAATATTTCTTAAGAATAACTTCTCCTTCTCTGTCAACATATATCTCCAGTGGATCACCTTCACGAATCCTAAGCGTTCGCCTAATTTCTTTTGGTATCACTACTCTGCCTAAATCATCAATTCTTCTTACAATTCCAGTGGCTTTCACCAGTATCCCCCCTTTTCTACAGTTTTTGACATCTGATTTCAGTGATAGTATATATCTTACCAGACATTTTTATTCACAGACATGATGCCCAAAAATTTCTAAAAGCAGGTATATAATATACTGATTCGCACTTAGGTATGGTACTACTAGATATTCTTACTTATCAGATAACAAAGTTGCCAAAACTTTAACTAACCAATTGAGTAGTGTACCATTGGCAATTTGGGCAGTTTTAAGCCTAATACCTTCAGGATAAATCATGACGCGAGCTGGGAAAGCTTCTTTAAGTGCCATCACTTGTTCTGGTTTAATATTTGGTTTATCAATAAATGCTACTTCTATATAATTTGCCTGCTGAATCACGGAGCGAATACCAATCTCTCTAGCTAAATTTTTGATTCTAACAACTTCTAATAAGTTCAATACACAAGTAGGGGGTTCACCAAATCGATCAATTAACTCATCTATAAGTTCTGAAATATGTTGTTCCTTCCTACATGAGGCAATACGTTGATATATTTCAATTTTATGCATGGCGTCACTAATATAGTCGCCACTTATATAGGCATCTACATTAAATTCCATCACAGGCTCAACAGGAGCTTCCACGATTTGTCCTGTTTTTAATTGTTGTACTGCTTCGTCTAGTAAACGACAATACATTTCAAAACCTACGCTTACAATATGCCCATGTTGCTGGGCACCTAAGAGATTCCCAGCACCACGTATTTCCAAATCACGCATGGCAATTTTAAAACCTGCCCCTAATTCTGCAAATTCTTTAATAGCCTGCAAACGTTTCTCAGCTACCTCTGTCAGCACTTTATCCTGACGATAGGTAAAATAGGCAAAAGCCATTCGATGAGAACGTCCTACCCTTCCCCGCATTTGATATAACTGAGACAAGCCAAAGCGATCTGCATCATAGACAATGATAGTATTGGCATTAGGTACATCAAGACCATTTTCAATGATACTTGTACATAATAATACATCATCAGTGCCTTCATAAAAATCAAGCATAGCTTGTTCTAATAATTCTTCTGGCATTTGCCCATGGGCCACGCGAATTTTAGCATCTGGCAGCATCTCCGACAAGCGACGATGCATTTTATCAATCGTCTGTACCCTATTATAAACGAAATACACCTGCCCGCCTCTTTTTAGTTCACGCTTAATAGCATCACGCATTACTTCTTCATTGTATTCTACAACGTAACTTTGTACAGGAAAACGTTCTTCTGGCGGCGTCTCAATAATACTCATATCTCGAGCACCCACTAATGACATATGCAAGGTACGAGGAATCGGAGTAGCACTTAATGTAAGTACATCGATAGCCGTACTCCATTTTTTCAATTTTTCTTTTTGCTTTACGCCAAAGCGCTGTTCTTCATCCACAATAAGGAGCCCAATATTTTTAAAGGCAACATCGGATTGTAAAATACGATGAGTACCAATTAATACGTCTACTTGCCCATTAGCTAAAGCCTCAATCGTAGCTCTTTGCTCTTTTGCACTTCTAAAACGACTAATTACATCTACTACTGGGCCAAAGCCGGCAAAGCGGGCACTAATCGTCTGATAATGCTGCTGGGCTAATACCGTTGTTGGTACTAATATGGCGACTTGTTTACCACCCATGACGGCTTTGTAAGCAGCACGAATCGCAACTTCGGTTTTACCAAAACCTACATCACCACACAATAGTCGATCCATAGGTTGGCTCTTTTCCATATCTTCTTTAATTTCCACAATGGCACTCAGTTGGTCAGGTGTTTCTTCATAAGGAAAGGCATCTTCAAATTCTTTTTGCCATGGTGTATCAGGGTCAAAAGCAAAGCCTGATACCACTTTTCTCTGCGCATAAATTTCCAGCAGCTCTTTTGCCATATCCGCTACTGCTTTTTGTGCTTTTCCTTTTGCTTTTAACCAATCACTGCCACCCATTTTAGTTAAACGGGGTGCATCGCCCTCTGATCCAATATACTTTTGCAATAAGTGTACCTGATCTGTAGGGACATAGAGTTTATCTTCTCCCGCATAGCGAATATGAAGATAGTCTTTATGTACATTACCAACAACAAGAGTTTCTACTCCTACATATTTACCAATACCATGATTCACATGTACAACATAGTCACCAATCTTAATATCCCGAAAATAAGCAATCTGCTGCCCTTTTCCGACCCTTGGACGAGGCTTCTTCTTCTGACGCCCCATAATATCTTTTTCTGCAATGGCTACCATATGAGCTTGGGGTAGCTCAAAGCCTGCCGATATTAAGCCAACTGTTATCAATACAGTTCCTTCTACCAGAGCATCAACGGTATCAGAGTAAATAGTATGAATACCTTCCTCTACCAAGTTATGCTGCAAAGCTAGAGCTTTCTCTTTGTTAGACATAAAAATAATCGGATAAAATTTATGTTCTTGCCAACTTTTTAATTCTGCAATCAGCATATCCATTTGACGATGAAAGGGGACAACACCTTTGGCTGTAATACTTATAATTTCATCTGGCTGAGTATAGGGAATCTTTTGTAGCATTAGAGATAGATACAATACATTATAATTTTTTCCTACTGCTACTATATCTGACCAAGTAAAGGTACTTTTTTTGATCTCAGGATTTTCTTTCACCAATTTACTCATTTGCTCGCGAATACGGGCAGCTTCATCAAATACTACCGTAGCAACAGATGGTAAATAAGATAAAAATACAGTAGGAGCTCCATTTTGATCTACCTCAGAGAGAGGTAGAATATCCGATTGTTCTACAGCGTGCAGGGACCGTTGAGAGGTAATATCAAATTCTCGCAGAGAATCCACTTCATCCCCAAAGAACTCCACGCGAATAGGTACTCTATTGCTAATTGGGAAAATATCAACAATGCCACCCCTAGCACTAAATTGACCAAGACCATCCACTTGATCAACCCGCTCGTATCCAAATCGTACTAAAGATTCTAACAAGTTTTCACGTCTCATCTCTGAGCCACTGGTGATGGTAATACGACTATTCTCAAAATGTTCCCGAGGTAATACCCTTTGCATAGCTGCCTCAGGTGTGGCTAGAACAATTACATTTTCTCCTCGAATCATACGTCCTAGAACATCCATACGGCGAGCTGCCAATTCTACGCCTTTAGCAACTGCTGTAAAAGTGATAATGTCTAAAGCCGGCAATTCAAGAATCAGGGTATTCGGAAGTAAGGTGGCAAAATCTGCACGCAATTGTTCCACCGACTCATGATTACCAGTAATAATCACAGTAGGCTTAGGAGCAGACTGATACGCTGCTGCCAACATAGCGCTTTTTTGGACACCTGTCACACCATAAATCTGACTTTGGCTAGCAGCCATCTCCCAAAGAGTAATGACCCGCTTCATTCCAGGATCATTTTTCATAATTTCAAATAATTTATTCATAGCACCTCATCCTACTATAAGAAAGCATTTCACACTGTGTTATCTGTGATCATACAAAAGAAAAACCATTGGAGAAGCACCTGCTGTATTATGTCTACAACTTGGAAAGTAAACATATAGTGACAGGTAAAAAGGGGCTTTAGCTGTTGCTAAAGCCCTGCATCATTACTGTATTATACTTCAAGCACGAAAGATTTAATCCATTTTTTTAATGTAAAAAATTTATTTGCTGCCCGGCGGCTTTCTCCTCATGGAGCCCTAATGTCTCTATACACTTATCACACAAAGAATGAACATGCATGGTATTTTCCTTTAAATCAACTTTTATTATATCTTGGCGTTCCTCAGCCGTCAAGCAATCAAACCCAAACTTAGTTTCATCAACTTTTTCTACTTCTATTGTATCAATTGCTTCACCACAATGTGCACAGTTATAAAAAATTTTCATAAACCATTTCACCTCCAAGATATAATATAAAAAACTGTCAAGAGGATAAACGAATTAAAGTTACATTCCACATTACATGTACACAGCTAGCCCCTAGTAGAGCTACCCAAATACTGTCGCTTGCATATAAGCCCATAAGAGTCAATGCACCAAATAGACTATGACCTACAATACTTGCAAAAGCTGCCCATATGCCTCGCTGCCCACTAGGAATGCTATACCAATCATAGCCTGCTTCTAACATACCAAATACAATATGGGTTACTAAAATGTCAGCCGCTAAATAGTAGGAACAAAGGGTCTTTGTCATCTCTTCTACTACTGGACTATAGCTAATAATCGCTTTGATTCCCACATACTTTAGCAACATTTTATTTAGTAAAAAACTTAATCCAGCCATGAGAAAGCCAATTACATAAGCCATTTTTACCTCTTTAGGTACATACGTAATGTGCCTATTATTGCCATGGCAAAAAGAATTTATACAAGTAAAATATTTCGCGTACTTTTCAACCGCAGAGATGCAGAGGACACGGAGAAAAGATAAATAGGGGGTAAATACCTCTCAGCGCACTCTGCGCCTCTGCGGTTAAATCATTCTTTTCTCCTACAAAAAGCATATACTTTTTAGCATACCGAATGAAGGCCGACAAAAATTTTCATTTTTATCGGCCTTCATTCGGTATGCTATTTATTCGATTTCTCTTTTAATGACTAGCATGGGATTTACTAAACACCACTGTTGCTCCTATACACACAATAATCAATGCGGAAGTGATTGTTGTAGTAACGATGCAGGCTACGACGCCTAGGTGTTGCTTTAGAAAACTGGTCAATACCATGCCAAGAACATTTCCTACAAGGCCAGAAGTCAGAAAAAAGGTCATAATACGCGGACAAGCATATCTGACTTGTAGTGTCCCATAGGAAAGAATGCAAGGATATAGACTGGCGACCCCTAATCCTAGCAATATGGTTAAATAAAAGACAGTTATGTAACTATTACTGAAAATAATAAAAAAGGCAGCAATAAGCCCTATAAATGCACAGCAAATAATGTAAATGGGAAGGGATACTTGTCTCACAATAAATCCTGCTATAAACCGTCCTGCGGCTTGACATATATAAAATACAGTAAGCACCAAGCTGGCTGCTACAATATCTACTGCCAGATTTTCTCGAAGATGAACAACAATCCAAGAAGTATAGCTAATCTCTAGCATGCAATATAATCCCAAAGCAGTACCAGTTAAATAATTGTTCCGATTCCATTTTTCCCTAGGGGAATCTTGGTGCACTATGCTGGAAGGGGCTTCTTGTTCTTTTGAAGTGTTAAATGTTGATGAATAAGCTAACATAGCTAAAAAACCTAAAGGAATAAAAGGCGTTAAAAAAACGAATTCCCAAGGTATACCGTTCTCTAACATAAAGCTGGCTAAAGTAGGGGTAACAAGAGCACCAATACTAAAAAAGAAATTTAGTAGATTTAGTTGTGAGGAGCGCTTTGCCCCATGAAAACTTTGAACAATTAGATGGTTGCCCACAGCAAGCAAAAACCAGCTGCTTAACCCTGATAGAAACATACCAAGAGCAAAAATCACTAAGTAATTGGAAATAGTAATAGCAACGCCTGCAACTACAGCCGTTATAATTCCCAGGAAAATCATTTTACGTTCCCCAATAGTCTCTAATAAAAAACCACTAGACAAGGCAGCAATTCCGCCACCCACAATACCAACAGCAAAAATATAGCCAATGATGGATGTATCTACAAGATACTTTCCAGCAATCTCTATGAGCATTACACTACCAAGAGGAGTGGTAATTCCGTAAAAAACAAATATAAAATATGCGATCAGAACGCCTACACCCATGTTCATACCCTTCCTCCAAAAAAACCGCATTTTAGCCGTTTTCTTGTAGCCATTCTATTGCTTTTTCAACCCGGAATTCAGAAATACCCTTCTTAAATAATAAATCTGCCATGATAAAACTTTCATGGAAAGATTCTTCCATCATATAAGGTAAAGCCATACAATACATGGATGCATTTTTCGCAGCCTCCACACCAGGTTGAGAATCCTCTACTACTAAACAATTTTCAGAAGCAACACCTAATTGTTTGGCGGCTTCCAAAAATACATCAGGCGCTGGTTTGCCATTTTCGACTTGTTCTGCTGATAATACTACATCAAAATATTCTTTTAATTTGGTAATAGTTAATACAGTGTCAATTATTTCTGGTGAAGATCCTGAAGCAAGTGCTAAGGGATAGTTATTGCTTTTAAGAAATTTTAAAAACTTATGCATTTCAGGAAAAACAGGAGTATTCTTTTTAGCTATTTCAAGATAATATTTATTTTTTTTAGCAACTAAATTCGCAATGGATTCGTTGATATGATATATCTTTTTAATATCTTCCATCATTTCCTTAGTTCCAATACCAACATATTTATTCTTCATTTCGGTATCTAATTCGGCTATCCCATATTCAGCTAACATTTTGTCATCCGCTTCAGAATAATTAGGTTCGCTGTCAACTAAGGTCCCGTCTAAATCAAAAATAACCGCTTTCACCTTATTCTTTAAAATTACACCATTTCTGTTCATCATCTCACTCCTCTATTATAGAAAAGTATTCGTACTCATATTATATTTTCCTCTATCGGAAAAAAATAAGCTAGGGAAATATTCCCCTAGCTTATTTCTTCGTTTAAGTTTGATCTATCCTGGCTTGCGTCTACACATTCTTTTCTTATAGCATACTCTTTAAGAAGGCTTGTGTACGAACATGTTGAGGATTGTTAAAGATTTGCTCAGGTGTACCTTCTTCCACAATATCACCATCATCCATAAAAATGACCCGCTGAGCTACTTCCCGTGCAAATGCCATCTCATGAGTTACAACGATCATCGTCATATGTTCCAGAGCAAGCTGACGCATGGCTTTTAATACTTCTCCTGTTAGCTCCGGATCAAGAGCAGATGTGGGTTCATCAAACAACATAATATCAGGCTTCATGGCCAAGGCTCTTGCAATCGCAACCCGTTGTTTTTGTCCTCCCGACAACCTTGATGGGTAGCTATTCTTTTTCTCAAACAACCCTACCTTCTTGAGTAATTCCTCTGCCTCAGGAATAATCACTTCCTTCTTAATCCCTTTTACCAGCATAGGTGCCTCAATAATATTATCAAGAACCGTCATGTGAGGAAATAAATTAAACTGCTGAAATACCATGCCCATCTTGAAACAAATTTCTCGTGCCTTTTGCTCCGAAACATACTGACACTTTCCATCTGGTCCTTCTGCCGCCAGAATTTCACCTTCTACTTCAATTGTTCCTTTATCAAGGGTTTCTAAGCGATTTAAACATCTCAGTAGGGTACTTTTACCTGAACCAGAAGGTCCAATAATGGCAACAACCTCTCCTTGAGCTACTTCTAGGCTAATCCCTTTTAATACTTCAAGATTATTAAAACTTTTGTGTATATTTTTTAAACGTATCATCTTCATAACAATTCACTCCTACTCATCATATGCTGCATAACGCTCTTCCAGTTTATTAAATCCCCATGTGAGTACTAATGTCATGGCGAGATAAAATGCACCAGCAATGATAAAAGGTGTCATATCAAATTCTCGCTGTACAATGGTTCTAGCCGTTCTAAGCAAATCATTCATGGCAAGAACATAGATGAGAGACGTATCTTTTACCAAGGTAATTGTCTCATTACTAATAGGTGGTACTACCCGTTTGAGGACCTGTGGCAGAACAATTCTTCTCATCGTCTGCACGTAAGTCATTCCTAATACTTTGCTTGCTTCATATTGCCCCCGTTCAATGGATTGAATTCCACCACGGAAAATTTCTGCAAAATAAGCTGCGTAGTTAAGTACAAATGCTAAAATTGCTGCTGAAAAATCTGGTAGTTTTATACCAATATAGGGTACGAGAGGCAGTGCATAATATACAAACAAGAGCTGAAGCATGAGAGGTGTGCCCCGCATTAGCCATATATATGTCTCTACTAGAAAACTAAGGGGTTTGTATTTTGATATCCGAGCCAATGATAAAAGCAAGCCTAGTGGCAATGAAAGCACTAAGGTAATAAAAAACATTTGTAGTGTAACATTGACACCATCCAGCATAGGGCCCATCATGGTTATTATTTTCTCCATTGATCTTCTCCTCTTTCTTACTTCATTAAAAACACAGCTTCCATTATAACATATCTACATCCTGATTTAGTAATAATAGAAGGCTAATGGCAAATAACCATTAGCCTTCTATTATTACTTAACGATATCTGCACCAAACCACTTTTGTGAAATTTTAGCAGAAGTTCCGTCTTTTTTCATCTCATTCAGTACTTTTTGCATTTTATCACGAAGTTCTGTATCTTCTTTTCTAAACCCAATACCATAGGTACCGACTTCGCCCAATGGTTTTTCAATCGCTACATATTTACCTTTTTCTTTAGACATATAATATCTTCCAAGGATTTCATCCGTCACAACAGCGTCAACTCTACCCGTATTCAGATCCATAAATGAAGCAATAAAGTCTGGATATATTTTAAAATCTTTTAAAGAGCTTCTTAATTTAACATCTTTCACTACTTCTTCTTCACCAATACTCGCCTGCTGTACACCCACTACTTTCCCACTTAAATCTTCTGCACTCTTAATAGGAGAGCCTGCAAGTACGAAAATTAGCTGCTTACTTTCCATGTAAGGATCGCTAAATAATACATTCTTTTTCCGTTCTTCTGTAATATTCATGCCATTCCACAAAGCATCAATACGTTTAGCCGTTAATTCAGCCTCTTTGCTACTCCAGTCAATGGGCTTAAATTCTACTTCCATGTTAAGTTTTTTAGCAGCTTCCTTAGCCATATCTATATCAAAACCGACTATGTTATTCTTCTCATCTCTAAAACCCATTGGAGGAAAACTATCATCCAAGCCTATTACAATTTTCTTCTTTGCTGTACTTTTCGTATCTGCGCTGCCACACCCTGTTAGCATCATACCCACCGTCATAAGTAACAATACCAATGCAATTATTTTCTTCATGTATAAATCCCCCACTCCATATAATTAACCTGATGTTTTACATTATACTTTAGTTCGCTAAAATTTAAAAGCGTTAAATTGCTGCATTTGTGAAATTTAAAATCATTTTCCTTCATTTAGCTCTTCTAAACTTACTATTTCACCTATTTTATAAAGAAGACTACGTACTAAATAGTTAAGAGTGTTTTAATACTAAATGTCCCCTGTAGAGTAGGCCTTTTATCGGTCTACTCTACAGGGGACACTTTACTTCAATCAGATCGCTCTCTCTAGAGCAATCCAAGGTAGTCATCATGTCCTACCTTAGCTAGATGAGTTCACTACGGTAGCACATTATATGGGTTAATAGTTGTGCCATTTTTTCGCACTTCAAAGTGTAGATGTGGGCCTGTAGAATATCCTGTATTTCCCATAGCAGCTATACTTTGTCCAGCTTTAACATATTGCCCTTCTCCTACAAAAGATTCATTCAGATGACCATACACTGTGGTATAACCTTGATCGTGTTCAATCATTACAACACGTCCATAGCCACTAGACCAACCAGAATAACTTACACGTCCTGAACGAGCTGCCCGTATGGGAGTGCCAATATCATTAGCAAGATCAATGCCATCATGGTTTCTCCCCCAACGTTGACCAAAACCAGAAGTTAGCTCTCCCTCTGTCGGCCAACTAAATCGATTGCTGCTGCCACGAGATACGGACGTTTCAGCTCTTGCTAATAATCGTTCTGCTTCCTTAGGTTTTTTTCCACCAGGAATAAATAAACTCTCACCAATAGATAAGTCTTCATCTTTTTTGCCATTAGCTTGCAAAATGGCAGTTATCTCAACATGGTAAGCATTAGCAATCCACCACAGAGTGTCTCCTGTACCAGCAGTATGTAGCACACCCTTTTGAGGTAAAATTACCAATTGATCTCCAGGATGGATATCCGTGTTTAACTCTGCATTTGCACCCTCCAACGTATCAACATCAATATTATATTGTTCCGCTATGGTACTTAATGTCTCGCCTTCTTTTACTGTATGCATCGTCTTTGTAGGTACTATCGAAGCTGACTCAGGGGTAGTACCTTGGCTTTGAGCGACCTCTACCTTTTCTTCAGATACATCTTTAGGAGTATGTATTATCCCAAAGACTAATGCTCCTGCTCCTAGTAAGGCTACCAGTGTATATACGAATTTAGGTTGTTTTTTTAGCCAAATTAATTTCACAGCATCGCCTCCGCTTTTGTATCCGATAACCAAGTCCCACTAAGACTCTCATCTTGTACAAACGAAAGTAAGGGCAGCTAAGTCCTCGAATAAGTACGACTAAGATTCAGATGGTGTTAGAACTCCACCTGAACCAATTTTTCTTTATGAGAACATGGTAGTATATCATCTTATTATGTTGTTCCCACATACTATATCATAAGCACCAATGAAAGTATTTATGCATTATTTTCCTATACATGGAGATAGGCTTGCCATAAGGCAAGCCTATCTCCATGTAATATCAGAAAACTTGTCTCATAAAAATTCCCACTCAAGGCGCTCGCTTCGTCAGTATTTCTTATTTTCGTTTAATGGCCATGGATTTACGCTCAAATTTGTGTATGGCATCTACGAAACGCACAGTACCTGTTTTATAACGCATAACAATGGAATGGGTTCGTGCACCATCACCAAAATAACGCACGCCATCCAGTAAATCGCCTTGGGTAATGGCTGTTGCAGCGAAAAAGACATCCTCGCCTTTTACCAGATCGTCAATGGTTAATACTTTATGAATGTCTGTAATACCCATTGTTTTGGCTCGCGCAATCTCTTGTTCATTTTCTGGGCGCAATATGCCTTGCATATCACCGCCAAGACACTTGACTGCCGCTGCTGCGATAACACCTTCTGGGGCACCGCCCATACCAATCATCATATGAACGCCTGTGCCTTCAATGCAAACATTAACAGCGGGAGATACATCCCCATCCGTAATCAGTTTTATCCGTGCGCCGGCCTTACGTGCTTCTGCAATGATATCCGCATGGCGAGGACGATCTAAGATTACTACTGTTAAATCCTCTACTTTACGCTCTAGTGCAGTAGCTACGGCTTTAAGATTTTCAGTAACGGATGCATTAATATCTACTTTGCCTGCTGCCTTAGGGCCAACAGCAATCTTATCCATATACATATCAGGAGCATGTAATAGACCGCCACGTGACGCAATGGCTAGAACGGCAATCGCACCTGGTAAGCCTTTTGCTATGAGATTAGTTCCTTCTAGAGGATCAACAGCGATATCTACAGCAAGGCCGCCACCACCTACCTCTTCACCAATATAAAGCATCGGAGCTTCATCCATTTCTCCTTCACCAATAACCACTTTACCATTAATATTTACACAATCAAAAGCAGCTCTCATTGCATCAACAGCTGCCTGATCCGCTAAATTTTTTTCACCTTTTCCCATCCAGCGCCCTGAAGCAATAGCAGCGGCTTCTGTTACTCTGACAAATTCTAGTGCAAGTTCACGATCCATCTAGTAGCATCTCCTTTTACGTTAAAAATATATTTTTCTATGAATAAGCAATAAAGAAGACCCGGCCTATGCCAAGTCTTACTATTCCTACTTGGAATCAAATATATACTTCCATATGGAAATTATTTATCCGATGATTAATTTGCTTCTTTAATGTTTGCGATATGACCTACGTGCTGGGATAATTTCAATTGATTCTAATCCTTCGACATACGTTAAATCTTTTTCGCTTTGAGCTGAAATCATCAGATAGCCACCACATTGAGCACATTCTAATTCAATACCTTCTGGCAATACCTCCGCTCCAATGGCACTACTACCACAGCGGCAATATACCTTGCCCTTTTCCGCAATGTCGTGAATTTTATTTAAGGTTTGAAACATCACTTGCGGATTTTGGATATAATCATCATACTCATCAATATCCATATCAAAAGACATCTTTTCAAACTCCATTTTATACTTGTCAATGGTATCAGAGATCACTTGCCTCTTACCAACAAATCCTAGTTCGAAATTTTCTTGTACACAATATACCTTATCCAGGCTCGCATGCCAAAAGCGATTGCTGTCAAGACAAATTACATGGTTTCTCTGGCATAATACACAAGGGATGTCTAATAAACATTGACGTTCGCCAACACTAGTAATAGAGGCTTGTACCTGACCACAGCTGCATAATAGCTTTCTGCCAGTGGTATTCTTCAGGTCAAACCTTGAAATATCATGCATGTGTAATTTTCCGCAGCGCGGACAATATAAAGCTAATGTTGCAACCGTATTGATAATCATATACATCCCCCTTTCGCTATTCATTTCGCCAAACAATAAAAAATTCCTGCCTATATTTTAAAAACCCTCTAACGCAAAGATCATCATAACCCATCATTTTCCAGTTTTTTTCTCTATTCTGCATCATAATATGTCAGTCTTATATTTGAAAACTTAGCTTTCCGTCACAACATAAGCTGTTATCTAATCGTAAGACTCTCACTTCTAAAACAAAACACCCAAAGAATGTACTTTGGGTGAGTGAACTATTTTCAGCCTATTTTCAATTCACAGTCTTTATTGCCACCAGAAATTAAATTACCAATCATAGAACATAAATCAATAATATCAAAAGGTTTGGTAATATATGCATAGGCACCTAATTCTTTGGCAGTATTAACTAACTCTAATTCACCATATGCAGTCATCATAATTACTTTATTTGCTTGATTTAGTCGCCTTAGTTCACGCAGGGTTTCAATTCCATCCATCCCTGGCATTTTCATGTCCATCAAAATCAAAACAGGTTTGAGATCTTTTACCTTTTGTATGCCTTCATAGCCATTAGCAGCGGTATGCACTGCATATCCTTCTTCGCTTAGAACTTCCATCAGCAATCTTCTAATGCCTGGCTGATCATCAATAACTAATACTGTATGTTTGATATTAGACATTCTTAGCCTCTCCTTATTAACTTTATACTCTTTTATGTTCTATGTTATATGTTTATTCGCACAATACCAGAAATATCCTCCTATTTAATGGGAAAAAGAGAATATTCTCTAAATTTTTTTAGATATTTTTTCTTTTAAGGAGCGAATTTGCGTTATGAACTTGGAGGCTAGCTCATTATGATATATTTTCACAGTATATATAGCGGTTTTATCATCTACTGTAAATAAGATATCGTTGAAAGGGGTAGGCAGTCCCCAAGTACTATAAATAGGCTGTCCATTTTTTAATATGCTAATGCGATAGGCACTATCCCGTAAATATAGGGGATACTTCATATTTACGGTGTGGATATGATTATTGTCGACGGGTATATCACGCCCTAAAAGACGTATTTTATACTCAGCCATACCATATTGATCGGATATCCTTTCATCATATACCGCCAATAACTGTGGTGTGTAGTAATCTAAATAGGCCTCTACCAGTTCACTGGCAGTTCCAAAAGCTAATACCCCTTTATCCACATAGGCATTTTTTATATAGGATAAATGATCATCCAAAGCCTGAAATTGTCCACCCTCAAGACTTTTCCAATCACCTTGCCCCATGATAAACATAGCATGGGTGAATCCTAGAATAGCATGTATCCCTGGTTTTACACCTCTATTACCAGCAGTAAAATACTCCATGCCTTGGTCTGTTTTATGATTCATTACGGATGTACTTTGACTATCATAGGCAATTGGTTCTTTTGGTGTAGGACGAAATTCTACTATTCCTAACCTTGTAAGATCTTTAGCAGGAGTATTAATATCATCAGGAGCAGCAAAATAAATTTCTCGCCCATATTCACCGGAAGTGATGCCACCTGCATTGCCATCAGCATCGCTAGATCCCCAAAGGCCTACTTTTTTAAATACACTAGTACTAATCTCTTCTTCTATGCTGCCGTTACCAAAATCAAAAGAACCAGCTCTGGCTGTTAATAATTGTCCTTGGGAAGAAGCAGCTGCCAATTGATCCAAAATCAACTGGTAGTGGTATAACATGCCAGCTCGGCTATTATAATCACTGAAGCTACCTTCCCTTGCTACGGAATGTGACCAGCCATGTTTCAAATGATTGGCCCAAAGACCATCAAATTCCCTATTATATGACAAAGCATTACCAGCTAAGTAGGGGTCATAATCCGAATGTAAATGGATTCCGTATTCATGACCCTTCTCTGTCTCCTGCATGACAGATGCTGTTATAGCTGGTACGATCTTAGTCCATTCCTCCAGCGACGATTGGCTTGCCGCCCACTGGGCAGCTTTCACAGCTGGCCAAGCAATATAATGTGTCCATTTTGCATCGTATTTTTCTGCTATTCGATTCAATTTTTCTGCTTTATGTACTATTTGCACCAAAAATTCTTCTGGTTCCAGCCAACCATTACAGTTACCCCACGCTTTAGCATAGCCAGCACCATCAATAGGTTCTAGATCTTCCGTCATAACATAGAAAACTTTACCTGGTCTTGTATCTGTGATGGACACTCCTACTTTTGTTTGTAATGGACTACCATTCACACCAAAACCAAGAGACCAAGGTTTATTTAAATTCACTTCGTCAGACCTTTGCGCTTGAACCTGCCAATTGATATGCCGTTTTTCCCCCGGGGCCAAATGAGCAATAGTCTGAGTTATCGGGCTCACTGCAACTATTCCATAGCCATAAGGCTCTTGAAGATTTACTACCACATTTTCCAAGGAACCTTGACTTACATTTTCCGCAACTGCTTCAATGTCTACTATATCGCCTTGCTTGGCGGTATATTGTAAATGCTCAGGAGTAAGCTTTACTGTTTTAGCCATATCGCTGCCTGTAGTAAGCTGAGAAATAAAAGCATGCTGCCCTGCGCTTACCTCAACACTCAGGCGATACTTCACTGCATTGGAAAGGTCAGCCTGAGGCAGACCAGCTAACATTTCAGAGAAATAATAAGTTGCCTCTATCCAACCGCCTTGGTAATTATTCTGATATCGAGAATCTTGCCACTTGCTATGGACACTATTATTAGGTAACTGACCCGTAAAAACGAAACCTGTTTCTCCCAGAATATTCCCCTTATCATCTAGTGCAGCAAATTTAATCCGCCCACCGCCTTGTGTAGACAAAAATTCTAACCTTATGTTAGCAAAAGCTCCATGATTGGCCTCCGCTTCCACAAAATATTCCACAAATCCTTGATTCCCTGCTGCTAATTCCAGCATTTTCGTCTCTTGCCCTTGGACCGCCATCACCCGATAGGAATTACCCAATCCCTCTTGTCGTAATTGATGAGGCAGACCCCATTTTATAGCTTCATCAGTTCCAGCTGCACTAAGACCAGCTGTCGGCGCTGGTGGCTTATTAGCGCACCCACCGAATACCAATGCTAAGATGAGCACTACGATAGTACATTTACCTCTCATTTCATCCTACCCTTTTCTATCTTTCTATCTATAACAACATAGGCATTTGTGTCAATGCACTGCCAATAAAAGCAAATGCAATCCCACATACTATTATTGCAACTAACAGGGGCGTAGCAATGACCAGTACAGCTTTTACTGTAGAAAATTGATACACTTCTTTCATTGCCGTTATGATTAAGAAAAATGACCAGCCCAAAATTACCAAAGCAGCTACTGCCATAACGATGCTTTTCAAACTTACTGGCAATAAAGTCGCAAATACCCACAAGGGGACGATAAATACCTGGGGAAAGTGGGCAAATCCTAAGGTAACAAATAATCCTAATCCTGTACCCCTACCGCCTAGAAATTCGGCAATCAGATGCCAGACGGCAGTTCCGATAAACCACATGAACATGCCGCTAACAATCTTAAATCCTATGAAAAAGTGAATCATGGCTGACATGCCAGCTTCTTGCAGACCAAAGTACAAGGCCCATAAGGGAATGAGCAAACTTAGGAAAAACACTACTACAGCCTGTGATACATTCTTTTTGTCGGCAATAATCTGCATTGCTATTTTGGGTTGAAATAAGACATCATACAAAACTTCGAATATATTCCCCATTTATTTCACCTGCCATTTTTCTGGCAATGCTTCCAAAGGAATACCAAGATTCAATTGATTTTGAGCTTTTTGAAATAAAAAATTTTCTACTAACGTGCTTATTTTTTCACTTGGACCAAATATCATATTCCAAGGGGATTGCTTACCAAATTCTTTTAGTGTTGGTTTACCCACAATGCCAGCTAATTGGCTTGCTCCATCAATTGCATCATACATATTCCCCAGTTCATCTACCAGACCTAATTGTTTTGCCTGGTTTCCTGTATAAATGCGTCCATCAGCTAATTTGCGCACCTGTTCTTTGTCCAGCTTACGTCCCTCAGCTACTACATCTACAAATTGATTATAGATATCATCTACCATAATTTGAATAATTTCTCGTTCTTCATTTGTCATTTGTCGTTCGGGAGACAAGATATCTTTATGGGGCCCGCTTTTAATTTTCTCTTGATAGATACCCACTTTTTTATATAACTCTTCCCAATTAGCATAAGGCATATATACACCAATACTGCCGGTCATAGTGGTAGGATTGGCATAAATTTTATCCGTACATGCTGCCAGCCAATATCCGCCAGAAGCAGCTACATCCGCCATAGATGTTACTACTACCTTTCCTTTCCCCCGCAATTTTTTAAGTTCCTCTCCTACTTCTTGAGAAGCTGCTGCGCTCCCTCCCGGGCTATTAATACGTAGCACCACCGCTTTCACAGACTCATCATCTCTAGCTTGGTGTATCTGCTTAATGATCTGATCCGTGCCGCCTTGTTCCATCAATACACTGCTTTGTCCTCGACCGCCTATAATGACACCATCTACGTAGATAATGGCAATCATATTAGACTGATTGGCTTTTCCCTTCTCTTTAGCACCTAATCCATGAAAGCCTAGCCCAATTAAGGAAAGCAATACTAGGATTCCAATCACAAGCATAACTGACTTTTTATACATAGACAAACCTCCTCATTTTCATAGACAAACCTACCAAACTATACTTATACAAAAAGCAACTGCCGGAAATAAGTCCAACAGTTGCTTCATTTTACTACTTGCTGTTCAGCGCAGCCTTTATAAATTCTCTGAATAATGGATGTGGGTTGGTCGGACGTGATTTAAGTTCTGGATGAAATTGAGTACCAACAAACCATGGATGATCCTTAACTTCTATACCACCGATCACAAGACCAGCTTGAGTGAGTTGTTCACGATAGGCATTATTAAATTCCCAACGATGGCGATGACGTTCATAAATAATTTCATCTTGGTATGCTTGACAAGTTAATGTATCCTCAGACACCTTACATGGATAAATTCCTAAACGCATGGTGCCGCCTTTTTCTTCTACAGTAACTTGTTCAGACATCAAATCAATTACAGGATAGGCAGTCTCAGGATTAAACTCTGTACTGTGAGCATCTGACAATTTACATACATTACGGGCAAACTCAATGACAGCACATTGCATCCCTAAGCACAAACCGAAAAATGGCACTTTGTTTTCCCGAGCATATTGAATGGCTTTAATTTTTCCTTCCACACCCCGATCACCAAAACCACCTGGTACCAAAATACCATCAACACCTGCAAAACACTTTTTAAGATCCACTGCAGCATCTTCGATTTCTTCAGCATTCACCCAATGAACCTGGATTGCTGTATCATTGGCAATACCAGCATGTCTCAAGGCTTCTGCCACACTCAAGTAAGCATCAGGCAAAGCCACATACTTACCAACAATCGCAATTTTAACTGATTTGGACGGATTAATGATTTTATGAACCATTTTACGCCAATCCGTCATATCAGCATCGCCAGCATCAATTTTAAGTTTTTCTAAAACAATACGGTCAAGACCTTCTTCTTGTAGCATTAAAGGAACTTCATAAATACTAGCTGCAGTTTTGTTTTGTATAACAGCATCAGCATCTATATCACAGAAAAGAGCCAATTTATCCCGCATATCAGAGGAAATATCATATTCCGTACGACAAACAATAATATCAGGAGTAATACCTATACCTCTAAGTTCTTTTACACTATGCTGTGTCGGCTTAGTTTTAAGTTCTCCTGCTGCGGCAATATACGGCAGTAAAGTTACATGAAGATACAACACATCATTGCGTCCCACTTCTTTTTTAACTTGGCGGATGGCTTCTAAGAAAGGTAAACTTTCAATGTCACCGACAGTACCGCCAATTTCAGTAATGACTACGTCAGCGTTATCTTCTTTGCCAACACGATAAACACGTTCTTTAATTTCATTGGTAATATGAGGAATTACTTGTACCGTACTCCCCAAATAATCACCTTTACGTTCTTTATTAATAACAGACAAATATATTTTTCCTGCTGTTACATTGGAACTTTTACTTAGATTGATATCAATAAAACGTTCATAATGACCCAAATCCAAATCCGTTTCGGCTCCATCATCAGTAACAAATACTTCACCATGTTGATAAGGACTCATTGTTCCCGGATCAACGTTTATGTATGGGTCAAATTTTTGAATGGTTACCTTTAGTCCGCGATTTTTTAATAACCGCCCCAAAGAAGCAGCAGTAATACCCTTACCAAGTGAAGATACAACCCCCCCGGTAACAAATATATATTTTGTCATAATCCTATTTCCTCCTAAAATGCCATTAACAGTATATATTCTATAATATATTCCATAAGAAAACTTGATTCAGTAAAGTTTAACTTTCTCTGAATCTAGTCCCACTCATCCTAATGACTTAGTTGCTCTAGGGCTTCCACCTATAGTAGATGAAGGGCCAGGAGCAACTTGGTCATAGAATAAATAGTTCAAGTACGCCAATCATTTTATACTTTACTGAAGGGCAGTGTCAAGTACTTATTCTCGTTCACCAGACTCTGCAGCAGATGCAACATATTCTTGCTGAATTTCTTCAAATAGTTTTTCTCGGCGAGAGGAAAATGAACTTGCGACACTCTCATTTTCATCACCTGAATGAGCACTAAGCTGTTGCGGTGACCATTCTGTAAGGCCCCACATCCCCTTTCCCATGTGAACAAATCGGCTATCCATATTAATTTGTGTATGCACTTCTGACATCGCATAAGCTAAAGAGTGAATTCTGCGACCTTTAAGTTCTAATACTTCTGTGATTAACTCTCTAAAATACATAGAGCGTCCTGTTTTTTGCAAAATTTTATAAGCTAATTCTACTTCTGAAACCTGTTTCATCATATCTGTCATTTCATTTATTCCTTCCGCACGCAGCGTTTAATTCTTTTATACTTTAAGCACTAGAGTAAACCATTTTTGCTGGTAGATATTCACCAAATAGGGGCAAATTCCTCTATTCATTCTACATTTTCTCTGGTGCACTAATTCCTAAAATACCTAATGCATGTCGAATCGTTGTCTGCACAGCTAAGGCTAAGCCCATACGCGCTAATTGCAAGTCACGGTCAACCCCTTTAATCCGGCATTGGTTATAAAAGGTATGAAATTGCCCCGCTAAATCATGAACATAACGAGCAATGCGATGAGGTGCTCGTTCTTTAGCAGCATCTGCTATTTCTTCCTGATACTCACCCAATTTCTTAATCAAATCGACTTCCCACTCACTGGCCAGCAAATCTAATTTAGTATAATCAATCTCTTCCAGAGAAATACCATCTTCTGCAGCTTGACGAAAAATACTGGCGATGCGTGCATAAGCATATTGTATATAATACACGGGATTTTCGTTTGATTTTGATTTGGCTAAATCAAGATCAAAATCTAATTGACTATCAAGAGACCGCATGATAAAGAAAAATCTTGCAGCATCTGTGCCAACTTCTTCAATTAATTCCGATAAGGTTACACTTTGCCCTGTACGTTTTGACATTTTCACCAATTGACCACTTCTATATAAGCTCACCATTTGAACAATTAAAACTTCCAGTTGCTCAGGGGAATAACCTAATGCACCAATGGCAGCTTTCACACGGCAAATATAGCCGTGATGATCAGCACCCCATATATTAATTAGTTGATTAAAACCACGATCTAATTTATTGCGGTGATATGCAATATCAGCAGCTAAATAGGTAGGAATTCCATTATCTCGAATCACTACCCGATCTTTATCATCTCCACAGGCTGTGGATTTTAACCAAAGAGCTCCATCCTTTTCATAGATAGAACCATTGTCTTTCAGCACTTGACAGGTCTCAGTTAGTGCACCATTTTGATGCAATGTACACTCACTAAACCATACATCAAATTGTACATTAAAAGCGGCAAGATCCGCTTTTAACGCAGCAAGTTTTTCCTTTAAAGCGATTTCTTTTAGTATTGCCAAGCGTTCTAGAACAGGTTTGGCAAGATAGCTATCCCCGACCTTATCAACGATACGCTGAGCAGTCTCTATAATGTCTTGACCATGATAACCATCGGCAGGAAACTCTACTTCCTGACCTAGCAGTTCAAGATAACGGGCATGAACAGATGCTGCTAGATTATCAATTTGATTACCAGCATCATTGATATAATATTCACTAGCTACATCATAACCTGCTGCTTTTAATAAGTTAACCAAGGCACTTCCCACTGCGGCACCACGACCATGACCTACATGCAGAGGTCCTGTAGGATTGGCACTAACATATTCTACCTGCACACGCTCTTTCTCACCAAACTGACTATTACCATAGTTTTCACCTTGGGATAGTATATCTCTTAACATGGTATATAACCAGTCAGATTTTAAATAAAAGTTAATAAATCCTGGTCCGGCAATTACAGCTTTATCTAGCCATGTTTCCTGCATGCGCGCTACGATAGCCTCGGCAATGACTCTAGGGTTGGTTTTCGCCGCTCTAGCCGCCTGCATGGAAAAATTAGTAGCAAAATCCCCAAACTCTTTTTGTGGCGGTACTTCTAGGATAATTTGGGGTAACTCATGACTAGCAAAGACACCATCAGCAATGGCCTGATGAGCCGCTTGGTAAATTGCCTTTTGCAATAACTCTTTAATGTCCACTTTTGATTTCCTCCCGTATGCTGATAGACAAGGTATTGGCACTTTGCCATTGTCCGTTCATTTCCAATTCATACTTAATCTCTAGTTCTCCAATTACACTGACCAAAGACATCTTTATGTTTTTAGTCAATATACCCATTTGCATAGTACCATAAGGTGTATGATACATGCTATAGCTTTTTTCGTCTAAACGAAATTCTTGCTTATGATCTACGCTACCTGTTCTGACTAATACGATATGCTGATCATATATTTTCAGCATGGTGGTAACACCTTCAAGACCAGAAATTTCACTATCCTTATATACAATATATCGTACACCATTTTTTTCGTAACCACGACCTGCAGTAATAAGTTCAATATGAGATTCTTCACCTTGTTGATCTCTCTGAGTACCAATGATTGTAATTACAATATCTATCATATTATCTCCCCTGTCAACCTGAAATATATTATAACGTACTCAAGAAATATTGCAACAAAAGGCTGAAGGAATTGTGCATAAAAAAACACAACGCCTCATGCCTGTACCTAGCAGACAAGCGGCGCGGTTTAGATCATAACGTAACATCCATTATATAATATATGAAAAATATCTAAAAATATATAGTTATTTTACTTATTTATGATCTTAATTTCTATTAGCGCTTTTCAATCATTACTCTTAAATGCTGCCACTAAATCGGCTGATGAAGTCTGAACATCTTGAACCACTTTAATAATATCTTGCATAGTTCCAGCTTGCTTATTGGAGATTACTGCAGACTGGTTAATACCATCTATCACTTTTTGAATGGAATCTTGTATTTCCTGTAAGATTTTATTAATATTCTCTGTGGCATCCGCACTATTTTGGGCCAAATTTTGCATTTCTTGTGCTACCACTGCAAAACCTCTGCCATAATTTCCTGCTCTAGCAGCCTCAATAGAAGCATTTAGGCTCAATAATTTTGTTTGGGTAGCAATCTTACGACTCATATCCAAAATCTTCCCCGTATCCTTCACCCTTCTTACCGAATCATGAGATACATTTACCACGCTTTCCGTATTCGCAGCTAATTCTTGAGATGAAGCAGAAATTCCTTCTATTGCAGCAACTGCCTGCTCCACATTCTGGGAAACAGCATGGGCTACCTCACGGACAATTTCCATTTGCTTTGCCTGTTTCAATCGCGTACTTAACAAGGCTACCACAACCTTAGCGATGGGACGAACATAATCCAATTGACCTGCTATGGCAAATGTACCTACTCTCTGCCCATCTACCGCAATGGGATAATTTTGTCCTTCTTTTAGAGTTGGATTCTTTACCACATCAGCCGTTGTTACTACATATTCATCCAAATGCCCACTAAGAATTTTTTGTGATCCTTCATGCTTTGTATTAAGACGCTTACCGCCATCCGAATCCCCTACAATTATAGCATCTTGGTTACAGACAATAATATGATAACCGGTATTTTGATAAATAAACCGCGCCAATGAACCCGCCATCTCCGTGGTAATTGTATAGTCTGCCATATTTGCCATCTCCCTTTTGCTGTCGGACCTCATCTGTTGTTTATTCTTCTTTTCGGAATCAGAAGGTATAACGCTTGCTTGATTCCAAATAAGAACGACTAAGGCTTCTGCCTGCGTCTGATAACTTGACACAACCCAAGTCTTTTCTTAAGTATCCGATAATTATTCTATATAAGTTCAATAGAAATGTGGTAAATCCTGCTAGGTGATGACAATAAGTGATCACTTCGTCCCTGTACCAAGGAGGTGTTTAAAACACCGTAGCGCCGCAGCCTCTTCTTTATGCAAAGAGAAACCGCGACGCCTATATGGATGAGGTGTCATATGACTGCCTCTCCACTAATAGTATATGCAAAATCGTGTAAAAAGATTACCACTCTACTCCTATTCCCATAGTTTTGTTACTTCCGTACCTACATAATAGGTTTTCACAATATCTTCTGCTTTCACCCCTTGCTGAGCAAAGGTATAGGCTCCCCATTGACACAACCCTACACCGTTCCCCCAGCCCATCCCTTTAAAAATAAAGCTCTGTCCATCATAATTCATTTCCGTAATTAATGTTGATTTTAAACGGTCATAACCAACTTTCTTTCTAAAATCAGCTCCATATATTTTGTTGTCGCCAGCACCAATATATAAGATACGACCAGACGGGCCTTTTTCTAAAATCTTAATATCCCCAGGATTTCCAGAATAACCGACGGCAGCAGCTACTTCAGAACCGGAAATTTTAACCATCCAAGATTGTTCTTTCATAGGTGCATATTGAAAGCACTGATCCGTAACAGGTTGAAAATAAGGTGTGAGATTGGGAATTTCTTCTGGGAAACTCTCTTCCTTCGTTGCGGCAATTTGCCCATTACAGGAACTATAAATGGCATTTACCAAACCTCCCGCATATGTTAATACTTCACCTCGGGTACGGCGTACAGCTTCCCTTACATTGTCATTCACTAATTCGGGTGCATAAGCTTGCAACTCTTCTTTAGCCGTACTAACATCTGCACGGTGCAACCGCATAATAGTACCCGCTTCTATTGCATGAAGAGTTAACGTTCGTGAAGTGATAGCCTGAGCAGCTAACGCCTCAATAGGCCAGTCCGTATGTACTTCCTTCGCAAGAACACCTTCTAAATACTTCTCTAAGAGCATTCTATCCACATAGCCTTTATCTGCAATCCAGACTGTAATCGTAGGTTCATTTTTATATTTATTAACATCCAAAGCCGCTACCCCAGGTATCGGCTGAACCACTTCCGGTACTGGAACCTCTTGGCTAGGTGTTTCAACCGCCTCTGGAACTGGCTTGGGAGCAGGCGACCGCAAAGAAGTACAAGCCCCTGACACGATTAAAATTACGATAAGAAACATGAAAATAATAATCTTATCTTTGTTTATCATTTACTCACCTCAATGATAGTATGGAATAATATTTATCACGCTATACCTACCTTGAGAAGGCAAACAATCAAATAAGAAAAAGCAACCAAGTTTTTGGAAAACATAGAGAAAACATTTTGAAACGCGAAGATGTGAAGATTAGGTCGAAGAACACGAAGAAATATGCATAATATCCCAACCTGTTCTTCGTGTAACTTCGCGACCTTCGCGTTTATCGTTTTTTTCCATAAAGCTATAAATTTATCCCCCCAACCTAATAAGAAAAAACTAGCCTCCGAAGTGGAAGCTAGTTTTTGAGGAGCATTATTACTTAGCAACATAAGGAACAACTAGAGGTCCCAGAGGCAGTATCGCAATACTCGCATCAGGTCCGTATTTCTTTATGAGTTGCTCTAATGTTTCTTCTATATCTTTAATGGGCTGCAACATGCAATCATGTACCGTTTCTTCATCCAAGGATGAGTATAAATAACAATCAGCTCTCATCTGGATCATTGCCAACTTTTGTGCCTCCCATTGGTCAAACATAGAAAAGGAAGGTTCATTAATCATATCCAGCAAATCTTGTGGTGTATTACGCATCTTTAATATAGGTCCAAAATTACCATGGCTTGGCAATCCATCTGAACATTCAGCAATGCTCATAATACTGCCACCCTCTTTTACAATTTCTGCTGCTGCACTCATACCTTTAACCGTTTGGTAAAGGTTCTGATCCAAAGGATATCCTGCATTTGTGGTAATGACAATATCAAAAGCCTGATCTACAGCAATCATCGCATGATGTTTAACAAATTTACATCCCACTCGGTGGGCTTCGATAACATCACCTGCAAAGACATTGGTAATTTCTTTATCACCATTTAAGGTCACATTCAACATGAATTCTGGTTTTGCCATTAGGCAATTCTGGGTAGCTGCATCTTGCACACCATTGCCTTCAATCACGCCCCAAGTACTTTTAGGATTGCCAATCATCTCTGCATTGTGAAAATCCTGTATGGTTTTAATCCCAACAATCCCTGGATTTATTCCTTTAGGACCACCAGAAAATCCTGCAAAAAAGTGAGGTTCAATAAACCCTGTAACAATTTTAAAATCAGCTTCCACATAGGTTTTATTTAAATATACTTCTGATCCATAGCTATTACGGCCAACATGTACTAATTCATTATCATCAAAGGCTTCATGATTAATAACTTTTATAGTATCAACGACTTCCTGCCCTAACATGCTAATCAATTCTTCTCTCGTATTGTGACGATGGCTGCCTAGCCCATTGATCACCACAAAATTTTCCTTAGGAACGTGAGACAGTTCCTCTATTAGCCAAGGTACTAATTTATGATTAGGGGTAGGTCTTGTGATATCAGAAATTACAATAGCCACCGAATCCGTTGCTTTTACCATTTCCTTTAACGGAGGAGTGCCAATAGGATGACGCAGGGCATTAAGAACCGCCGCTTTCTCGTCTGCTAGACTATCTATATGTTGTGGCTCAACTATTATTGCTTTATCAGGAACTTCAATACTAATACTCCCCTTACCATATGCTAGTTGTACTTTTTTCATATAATCATCCCCCTTATTAATCTTTGCTACCTATTTGCACAAATAGTTGTAATCTTCCTGCTTTTCAAGCAATATTTTTTTATACTGAATTGCATTCCCTTTAGCTATAATACCTAAAAAACAATATTTCTATGCCAAAAAGCCCTTATTAAAGGACCTTTTGGCAGATCCAGTATAAGGGCTACATAAATACTTCTATACTTTTTCTATGAATTTAACTTCACACTATATTTTTCCACCATCTTAATAGGATGATAGGATTCCTTCGCTTTTCTTAATCCTTCAATCCCCATATCTTCCTCGCGATTTATATAAATGGCTTTAGAGAAATTGTGAGCACAGAACTCTTGATTAATAACCCCGTAGACACCGCCAAACTCTTTACGACCTTTTTCAACATGGATCACTGCCGTATCTTCATTAGACATTTCGCCATAAGAAAAGGCTATCATTTTATCATCAACAAAAATGGCCCCCCCCTGAAAACCAAGGACAGCAAAGTTAGTCATCGCTTCTACAATGGCATTTCTTTCACAGTCTAGATCGTCGCCTTTCACACAGCCTCGTTCGTCACACCATTCCTGCATAAAGTCGATGCACTGTTGCGTCATTTCTTCTGTCATAGGCACATATTGATAATTGTCGTATTTTTTTCTAAAACTATTTACATGATTCTTCTTTGAATGAAACTTTCGTCCCTTTAATTCAATCAAATCTTTCGCTAAATAAACATAGTCAAAATTGTCCCGCTCTGGCTTCGCTTTAAAGTAGCCTGGCTTTGCCCCTTCCAGCCACTTCACCATAAATGCTTCTACGCCTTGCAGGGCAAAAGGGAAATTATTTTCTTTCGCATGTTCCAGCATAATATCTAATATATCTGCCAAACCTTCCTCGGGACCAAAGGGAGGTAAAAAGAAAGTTTCCCCTTCCCAACGAGCCTTCACACATAAATAATTACCTTCTAGCGTCCACTGTATATTATAAGCTTTACGCCACATAAATAAATTAGTGAAATTATAATGGGCATTCTCATACCGCCGCTCACGAAAAAATCTATCAAACAGCGACTTATCCTTAATAGTAAGCTGTTGAAACTTAATGGTAATCACTCCTCAAACACAACTTTATTCTCCATTATACATGATTATAGAGAAAAATATAATGGGAATCCACAAAAAGCATCTGTTATATCGACAGGAATCCTCCTATACAAAGACGAACTAAGCACTATAAGTTATTGTTTACATGGGATAAACGACAATTGCAAACCTACGTTTTACAAGTGGTTAGGTTGCAAAAGCATAGAACAATCCAATTCTGCTACTTAAATAAAAATCGGGAGACAATTAAATGTTAAATACCGCCCTTACAATATTAAAACAATACTATGGCTATACCACCTTCCGCCCTGGGCAAGAAAAAATCATTTCCAGCCTGCTAAAAAATCAAGATACCTTAGCGATTATGCCTACGGGTGCTGGCAAATCCTTATGTTTTCAGATCCCCGCCCTACTACTGCCAGGTGTAACCCTAGTGGTCTCACCCCTGATTTCCTTAATGAAAGATCAGGTAGATGCGTTAAACGGTGTAGGAATTCCTGCTACATTTATTAATAGTTCCCTTAGCGCTTCACAGGTGAATGATCGTATCTACAATGCAAAATGTGGCCGCTACAAAATTATTTATATAGCTCCAGAGCGCTTGGAATCAGAAAGTTTCCAAGCTGCCATCAAGCCTCTTACTATATCCTTATTAGCAATTGACGAGGCCCACTGTGTTTCACAATGGGGACATGATTTTCGTCCAAGCTACCGAGCCGTAGGATCTTTTATTGCTTCCTTACCCAACCGCCCCATCATTGGTGCCTTTACAGCAACAGCCACTACAGATGTAACAAAAGATATTATTACCTTATTAGCCTTAAAAAAACCTGATATTTATATGACTGGTTTTGACCGTGAAAACTTATCCTTTACCGTTATTCGCGGTGAAAACAAGCAAGACTTCACAATGAAATATATTACTGCCAATAAAGAACACTCAGGGATTATCTATGCGGCTACTCGCAAAGAAGTAGATAACCTCTATAGCCTATTATATAAAAAAGGTTACTCCGTGGGAAAATATCATGCTGGTTTGCCTGACAATGAAAGGCAGCGCTTTCAAGAAGAATTCATCTATGACAATATTAGTATCATGGTAGCCACAAATGCGTTTGGTATGGGAATCGATAAATCTAATGTACGCTATGTCATTCATTACAATATGCCCAAAAATATGGAGGCCTATTATCAAGAAGCTGGTCGTGCTGGTCGAGACGGAGAACCCAGCGAGTGCATGCTACTCTTTGGTGCCCAAGATCCTTTATTACAAAGATATCTTATTGAACAAACAACCTTTGATACGGATCGTAAGACCAACGAACTTAGTAAACTGCAAACTATGGTAGATTATTGCCACACTCCTGAATGCCTGCGAAAATTCATTTTAAACTATTTTGGTGAGACAAGTTCTATAGCCGAATGTTCTAATTGCAGCAATTGTAATGATGACAATGAACTTACAGACATCACCTTAGATGCACAAAAAATTTTTTCCTGCGTCATGCGTGTCAAAGAACGTTATGGCACTACCTTAATTGCCAGCGTACTAAAAGGGTCTAAAGATAAAAAGGTACTGCAGCTAGGCTTTGATAGTTTATCCACCTACGGTTTATTAAAAAATTACACTCTACCAGAAATTCGGGATGCGATTAACCGATTAATTGCCACCGATTACCTAGCCTTAACAGACAGCGAATATCCTGTGGTAAAACTAGCACCAAAAGGCATTGCCGTATTGAAAAATCAAACACAGGTATGGCAGAAGGTACCGAAACGAGCTCAAAAAATAACAACGGACAACTCCCTCTTTGGCCTATTACGAAACTTACGCAAACAAATTGCCGACAGAGAACAAATACCACCCTATCTCGTATTTGCTGACAGTACCTTAAAAGAAATGAGTGAATTTTGCCCAACTAATTACGATGCTTTACTGACGATCAAAGGTGTGGGAGAAAGCAAACGAAAACGCTATGGTAACGAGTTTCTTGAGGTCATGCAGCAATATGCACTAGCCAATACTATTAAATCGTCTCCTTCCTCTATGGAACGCAATGAACCCACTATAAAAAACCAGGAAAGTGCTAGCCACGTTATCAGTCTGGAGCTATACAGAAAAGGTCATTCTTTAGAGGAAATCAGCCAACTGCGAAAAATCAAATCTCTTACCGTACAAGACCACTTGGTACGATGTCATCAGGAGGGACATGTCGTCAACTGGGATGCTCTTATCCCATCTCAATATGAAAGTTTGATTCTTAGCAAAATAGCAGAGCTAGGTGCAGAAAAATTAAAACCCCTCAAAGATGCTTTACCAGAGGAAATTGATTATGCTGCCATCAAAGCAGTGTTGTGTAAATATGATGCGGGGGAAATCTAAAACATAATTGAACCATAAAGACACAGAGGGCACAGAGAAAATAACAATTGAAACGCGAAGACGCGATGACCACGAAGTTAACACAAAAAGGGTAGATTATAATTTATCCTTCGTGTATCTTCGTTTCATCGCGTCTTATTATTTTTTATCCTTTTACCTATTTATTATTCTCAATTTCCTCAGCCAACTCATTTAGATATGTCCATCGGTCAAATAGCTCTGCCAATTTTTTCTCCAGTTGCTGTTGAAGCTCTGTCAGCTCTTGTAGCAAGGTAAAATTGCTGCCCGTAGAATTGATACGGTTACTAACAATCTGGATTTCATTTTCCACACTAGCAATCACAGCATCAATTTCCTCGTACTCTTTTTGCTCTTTAAAAGTAAATTTACGAGAACGTTCTTTCGGCCTCTCCACTTGGGCCGATTCTACACTTATATCCTTTTCTTGGAAATCCTCTTCACCCCTCGCTTCTAAAGCCATGGTATTTTGATAGTCAGTGTATCCACCCACATACTGCCTGATCACTCCACTATCTTCAAAAGCAAATACTTTTTCCACTACTCGGTCTAAGAAATATCGATCATGGGATACTACAATGACTGCGCCAGGAAATTCATCCAGATAATCTTCTAATATGGTTAGTGTCTGAATATCCAAGTCATTAGTAGGTTCATCCAATAACAACACATTAGGTGATCCCATTAAAATACGGAGCAAATACAAGCGCCGTTTCTCTCCTCCAGACAATTTCCGAATAGGTGTCCACTGCATCTCTGGCGAAAAGAGAAAGCGTTCTAGCATCTGAGAGGCAGTAATAACGCCACCATCTGCAGAAGGTATAAAATTAGCCTCTTCTTTGATGTATTCAATCACCCGTAGATCTTCATCCATATCTCCATTTTCCTGAGAGAAATAGCCGATTTTTACTGTCTGACCAATTTCTATAATACCACTATCAGGACTCAGCTGTTGCGTTACCAGATTCAGCAATGTTGACTTTCCGCTGCCATTTGGTCCGATAATTCCCATCCGGTCATCCCGCAGTACAATATAACTAAAGTTTTGAATAACTGTCCGTCCCTCAAAGGACTTACTCACATCGGTCAATTCAATAATTTTTCGTCCTAGACGACTGGCACCTGCGGTAATTTCCACCTTATCATGGCTTAAGTCTACTTTCTCATCTGATAATTTTTCAAATCGTTCAATTCGAGCCTTTTGCTTAGTGGTTCGAGCCCTTGCACCTCTTCTCATCCATGCTAATTCATTACGCAATAGATTCTGGCGTTTATTTTCACTGGCCTCTTGATCTGCTTCCCGCTGCATTTTAAGTTCCAAGAAAAGACTATAATTTCCTGTATAACTATATAAATTTCCTTTATCCAGTTCAATAATACGATTCACTACGCGATCTAAGAAATAACGATCATGGGTAATCATTAATAAAGCACCTTTACGTTTATGTAAGTAATCCTCCAACCACGCTACTGTGTCATTATCAATATGATTGGTAGGTTCATCCAAAATCAAGAGATCCGCTGGATGGATCAAAGCACTTGCTAAAGCAATACGCTTACGCTGTCCTCCTGATAAAGTACCTACTTTTGCTGAAAAATCCGTTATACCCAATTGGGTTAAAATAATTTTTGCTTCACTCTCTAGCTGCCAGCCATTCATAGCATCCATTTGCTGACTTAATACAATCAGCTGTTTCTGTAAATTCTCATTTTCTGGACTATGACTCACAGCCGCTAGTACCTGCTCATATTCCCGCAGTAATTTCATAATAGGGGAATAGCCTTTAAACACCTGATCCAAAACAGTATCAACAGCATCAAAGTGAGGATTCTGGGATAAGTACTGTACCTCTATCTTATTACCAATCATCACCTTACCCTCGTCAGCTTCTTCCAATCCAGCTATGACTTTAAGGAAGGTAGATTTACCTGTACCATTGACGCCAATCAAGCCGATTTTATCGTTTTCGTCAATTCCAAAAGAAATGTTATTAAACAAATTCTTCATACCATAACTTTTGGATAACTTTTCAATTGATAATATATTCATAAACTATACCTCTCACAAACAAAATCTTACTATACCTATTATACTCAATGCTGACAAGTATGCAAAATGAAAACAAAAAGTGCCTCCGAATAAATTCGGAGGCACTTTTTGTTTTGTATCTTTTTAAAACTTTAGTATTCCAATTGAATTTAAAAATACTACAATGAGCAAAACTGGAGTAACATAGCGTATGAGCAAGAAGTATACATTTACTAATCCTGCAGTCTTCAATTTACCATGATTAGTTAGCTCCGCTACTACTTCCTCACGCTTGATAGAATATCCCATCATGAAAGCGATCAACAACCCACCTAGTGGAAGCATAATATTAGAAGAAATATAATCAAATAAATCAAAGAATCCCATTCCAAAGAAAGTAATGTGTCCTAGTACACTAGCCTTATCAACTGACAACGTAGCTAGTATACCAACTAGGAACATAATTATTGCAGTTAGAATAGCTGCACCTTTACGTGACATGCCTTTTTCCTCAGACAGATACGCTACAGGTACTTCAACTAAAGATAACATCGCTGTAGTCGCTGCAATAGCAGTTAAGAAGAAAAAGGCAACTAATAAGATGTTACCAAAAGGCATCTGAGAAAACACCAGTGGAATGGTCATAAAGAGCAATCCAGGACCTGCCGCTGGCTCCATACCAAAAGAAAATACAGTTGGAAATATAGCAAGACCCGCTAACATGGATACTAAGGTATCTGACAAGGCTACTTTTACTGCAGTAGAAAACATATTATTGTCCTCTGTAAAATAGCTACCATAGGTCATCATTGTACCCATACCAAGGGATAATTTAAAGAAGGCTAAACCTAATGCTGCCAATATTGCAGCAGCCGATAATTGTCCAAAATCAACATGAAATAAAAATTTAACACCCTCTGCTGCTCCTGGTAAGGTCAAAGCACGAATATCACAAATAATAATCAAAACAAATAATAATGGCATTAATGTTTTTGTAATTTTTTCAATACCTTGTTTTACACCCATGGTCAAAATACCAGCTACAACCGATAACACAATGAACTGCCATAAGATAGGTGATAATGGTCCCATAATGACATCACCAAATTGAGCTTTAGCAGTCTCCATTGTAACGCTGGCAAAATCACCCGCTATAGCTTTAAATAAATAATAATATACCCAACCTGCTACACAACTATAAAAGAACATTATCGCGCAGGAAGCACCAACACCCATAATACCAATGTTTTTCCATGCAGTGCCTGGTTTCAGTTCCTCGAGAGCACCTACTGCATTCTTTCTGGTTTTACGCCCAATATAAAACTCACTGAGCATGATTGGCAGGCCTACAAACAAAATACAGAAAAAATAAACTAATAAAAAAGCACCGCCACCATTTTGTCCTGTCAAATAAGGAAATTTCCAAATATTCCCTAAACCTACTGCTGATCCTAAGGTTGCAAAAAATACTGCTAAACCCGAAGAAAATGTCTCTCTTTTCTTAATTACACCCATGACTTCACTCCTATTTCTTATTTCATTGCAAAGAACCGACCTATATTTTCTATCATTGGGACTTGTAAAAATACAAAGCAAGAAATGTTCATAGCAATCGTAATATTTTTCCAATATTCTTACATTACACATGATTATCTTTCTAAACTGCTTTTTTGTAGTCATTACACGTACAACCTTATCTATAATAACATACTTTGAGGATTTTGAAACTCCTCTTTTATTTTAGTTTTTGATCGTTGTAAGATACTATGTTACACCTACTAAATACATACACCGAGCCCATGCCTCAAAAAAGACTAGGATTTTTACAAGCCACTTAAAAGCTGTTAAAATCCTAATCTTTTTCCTTAATTAGATTAAATGAAATTACTTGAAATATCCAATGCCCGCAGCAAAGAGCTGCTGGTCTTTGCTACCGGGAACATTTTTCACTACTTGGTTGCCAATTCTTTCCGAGTGGCCCATTTTCCCTAATATTCTTCCATCAGGGCTGGTAAGCGCTTCTACAGCTTCTACTGATCCATTGGGATTGTAACGTATATCATAGGTGGGTTGCCCTGCTTCATCTACATACTGGGTAGCAATTTGCCCCTTTTGTCGTAAACTATTTACTAAGTCTTTGCTAGCAACAAAACGTCCTTCTCCATGAGATACGGGAATAGTGTGAATGTCGCCTAATGCTACATTGTTGAACCAAGGAGAAAGAGTCGATACTACTTTGGTATTCACCATGCAAGATATATGTCTTCCTATTTGATTATAGGTCAAAGTAGGACATTTGGGTGATAAATCAATAATGTCTCCATAAGGCACTAAACCTAATTTAATTAGAGCTTGAAAGCCATTACAAATACCTAACATCAGCCCATCTTTTTGGGATAAAAACTCACGTACTGCTTCCTTTATCCTTGGGTTTCTAAACAGAGTAGCAATAAACTTACCGGAACCGTCTGGCTCATCCCCAGCACTAAAGCCACCAGGCAGCATGATGATCTGGGCATTCTGAATTGATTTTACCATTTGTTCAATGGATTCTTCTATTGCAGCAGGTGTAAGATTGCGAATAACCATAGTATCTACTAAACCACCTGCCATCTCAAAAGCCTTAGCTGAATCATACTCGCAGTTTGTTCCTGGGAAAACAGGAAGGAAGATGCGAGGTTTCGCAAAAGACTGCTTGCCTTTTGTTTGACTTCCAGCAAATAACTCTTGTCCCGGCTTATCTGATATTGTTTCTGCCTGAGTAGGAAAAACGCTAGTTAAAGGCTGTTCCCAAGCAGTTTGGGCTTTTACAAGCTTAATAGAAGTCCCATTCAGATCAATAAGAGGTTCTGCCTTGGTATAACCCAAAACAGTATAAACCATATCGCCTAAAGCTTGTTTCACATCAATCCCCCTAGGAATTTCTAACAGTAACGAACCATAATCTACTGCGAATAATTCCCGAGATGATAAAGTACTAGTAAAAGTCATACCAATTTGATTACCAAAGCTCATTTTACTAATAGCGGCTGCTATGCCACCCATTTTTACAGTATGTGCAGCTACTACCTTACCAGCTTTAATTAGTTGGGTAACCTTAGCATAGTTCTTACATAAGATCGGAAAATCTGGCAATTCATATGCATCACGGATTAAGGGTACCAGTACTACTTGACTTCCTACTTCTTTAAACTCGGGAGAAAGTACAGTATCAGCCTGAACTATATTAACGGCAAAAGCTACTAAAGTAGGAGGAACTGTAAGCTCTTTAAAAGTCCCAGACATGCTGTCCTTACCGCCAATAGCTGGAATGCCAAATTGCTCTTGAGCATGAAGAGCACCTAAGAGAGCACTAAAAGGTTTCCCCCATTTTTCAGCATCTTGACCCAATCTTTCAAAATACTCCTGTAAGGTCAAGCGAACAGTGTGATAATCTCCCCCCATGGCTACTACCTTTGCTACTGCTTCTACTACAGCATATAGGGCACCATGGAATGGGCTCCAAGTGGACAGCTTAGGATCATAGCCATAAGTCATCAACGTAGCTGTATTAGTATTACCATGAAGGACAGGAATTTTGCTAGCCATTCCCTCTGCCGGTGTATTTTGGTATTTGCCGCCAAAAGGCATTAATACAGTACCTGCACCAATGGTGCTATCAAACATTTCTACAAGCCCTTTTTGACTACATACATTTAGATCACGTAGATTATTAAGCCAGGCTGTCTCAAGAGCTATTACATCGGGAACAGCGTTGAAAAAGCTCTCATCTTCTTTAGGTGCTCTGACTCTAACATTAACCTTTTGCTTAACACCATTTGTATTCAAAAACTCCCGACTTATATCTACAATAGGCTTACCTCGCCACAACATGACAAGGCGCCCCGTATCCGTTACTTTTGCCACAACAGCAGCTTCTAGGTTCTCTGATGCCACATAAGTCATGAATTCCTCTACATTATGAGGGGCGATGACAACGGCCATACGTTCTTGGGATTCAGAAATTGCTAGTTCTGTACCATCTAAACCTGCATACTTCTTGGGTAGGGCCTCTAAATCAATTACCAGACTATCCGTCAATTCCCCAATTGCGACGGATGCCCCCCCCGCACCAAAATCATTACAGCGTTTAATCATAGTACTGGCTTTAGGATTTCTAAATAACCGCTGTATCTTCCGTTCTGTCGGCGGATTACCTTTTTGAACTTCTGCACTGCAAGTTGCCAAAGATTCCTCTGTATGCTCTTTTGAAGAGCCTGTAGCCCCACCGCAGCCATCTCGTCCCGTTCTACCGCCCAATACAATGACCACATCACCAGCTAGGGGTTGTTCCCGTACTACATTTTTTTTCGGAGCGGCAGCAATTACTGCACCAATTTCCATTCGTTTGGCGATAAAGCCTTCATGATAAATCTCTGCAACTTGTCCAGTAGCTAGGCCAATTTGATTGCCGTAAGAACTATATCCTGCTGCTGCTCCCAGGGTAATCTTTCGTTGGGGCAATTTTCCAGCTAGGGTTTCTTCCACTTTTGTACGAGGATCACCGCTCCCCGTAACACGCATGGCCTGATATACATAGGATCTGCCTGACAGCGGGTCACGAATAGCTCCGCCTAAACAGGTAGCTGCACCACCGAATGGCTCAATTTCAGTAGGATGATTATGGGTTTCATTTTTAAACATAACCAGCCATTCTTCCACTGTACCATCTATATCTACAGGAACCACAATACTGCAGGCATTAATTTCTTCCGAATCATCAAGATCGGTCAATAAGCCTTGTTGGCGTAATTGTTTCATTCCCATAACAGCAATATCCATTAAACATATATCTTTTTCTTTATTCTGATACACTAGGGATCTAGCCTTAAGATATTGATCATATGCCTTAGCAATAGGCTGTGAGAAACGACCTAATTCAATATCTACCTCTTCAATAGCAGTGAAAAACGTCGTGTGCCGACAATGATCGGACCAGTAAGTGTCAAGAACCCTGATTTCTGTTATTGTTGGATTACGTTTTTCCTCGTCACGAAAATACTGCTGGCAGAATTTAATATCAGCCAGTCCCATAGCCAGTCCCATATTTCTCAATGTCAATTCTAATTCTTCTGGAGATTGATTTACAAATCCAGCAATAATCTCAACGTCAGCAGGACTTTCTACTGTTAAGTCAAGGCTATGAGGTTTATCTAAAGAAGCTTCTCGAGCTTCTACAGGATTAATACTATATTCTTTGATCTTATTAAACTCATCTTCTGTAACACTGCCTTGTAATACAATTACTTTGGCCGTACGAATGGATAGAGTTTCTGTTTTCGTTAGAATTTGCACACATTGAGCTGCCCAATGAGCACGCTGGTCATACTGGCCAGGCAGATACTCCACAGCAAAAACTTTATCCCCTTGATCCACAGTCAATATTTCATCATAGACATCATCCACAGTTGGCTCGGACAATATACTATGCTTTGCTTCTAGAAACTCTTCCTGACTAATACCCGATATATCATAACGATTGATAAGACGTACATTTTTCAATCCTTTAATGCCAAGATTTTGAGTAAGATCAGCACACATTCCCTTTGCTTCTACAGCAAAATCTCTTTGTTTTTCTACAAAAATTCTTTTTACCTGATTTGGCATTTTTACTACCTCCTATATCGTCTTGCTATTATTATTGTAATATAATATCATTGATTATAATAATTAATAATATTAATAAAAATTATTAGGAGTGCTTATATATGGATGTTAATTTTGAATTATATAAGGTCTTTTATCATGTTGCTAAATACTTAAGTTTTTCCGCAGCTGCTAATGAATTATATATCTCTCAATCCGCTGTTAGCCAGGCAATAAAACTTCTGGAAGAAAAACTGAATACTAAGCTTTTTTTCCGCAGTACGAAACATGTGCAATTATCAGAAGCGGGCATACTCTTATTTACTCATGTAGAACAAGCATTTCACTTTTTAAAAACCGGAGAGCGCAGCATTAATGAGTTGCATTCCTTAGAGCAAGGAGAATTAAAAATAGGTGCCAGTGATACTATTTGCAAATATTATCTACTTCCTTATTTTAAGCAATTTAATCTACTATATCCTAAAATCAAGATCAATGTTACGAATCGACCTTCTCCTGTATGTGTGGACTTATTAAAAAAAGGGTTGGTAGATATTAGTGTGGTGAATCTTACTTCCGAAAAATTATATCCTAATATGACAATCAGCAAATGTAAAATGCTTCATGATGTATTTATTGCCAGCCATGCCTTTACCCATCTTCAGGATTACCCCTTAAACCTTAAAGACATTGCAGCCCTTCCTATTCTCACCTTGGAAAAAAATACTACCACCAGGACCTTCTTAGACTCTATGTTTGCCCAGCAGTCTATCTTATTCCAACCAGAAATCCAATTGGGCAGTATGGATTTAATGATAGAGCTGACCAAAATCGGGCTGGGAATTTCATTTATCAGCCGTGAGTATATACAAAAAGAACTGGCTGACAACCAATTGTTTACTCTTCCTCTCAACACAGAGATACCTCCGCGCGAATTAGGGATTATTACACATGATTGTCTGCCAGTTCCACTTGCAGCCCAGAAATTTATTGAATTGTTATAGTTTCTTTATTTCACTTTAGGAATATTACGTCCAGCATAAATCTCCGACATTTCTTTCTTCAGACGCTGTTTTATTTTTTTCTTTTCCCCAGGTAATAGTTCACCCTTCGCTGTTCCAAATAAATAATTATCCAAATCGAATTCTTTTAGCAGCATTTTGGTGTGGAAAATATTTTCTTGATATACGTTAACATCCAACATCTGATATAACTCACGAGTATTTGGTGAAATATAATTTTGGATGGAATTGATTTTATGATCAATATAAAACTTTTTCCCTGTAACATCACGTGTAAAGCCTCTTACCCGATAATCAATAATTGCAATATCAGAATTAAAACTATTAATTAGATAATTGAGAGCCTTCAGTGGTGAAATTTCACCACAGGTGGAAACGTCAATATCTGCACGGAAGGTACTAATTCCTTTGTCAGGATGACTTTCTGGATAGGTATGTACAGTAATATGACTTTTATCTAGATGAGCCACCACTGCATCTGATTTAACTTCTTGTAATTCGATTAACTCTTCTTCCTCAGCCGTTATTTTCCCTTCTGAAATCAACATAGTTACACTGGCACCTTGAGGATCGTAGTCTTGCTTTGCAATATTTAAGATATTAGCACCAATCATATTTGCTACTTCTGTTAAAATATTTGTAAGGCGTTCCGCATTATATTCTTCATCAATATATTCAATATAAGCATGACGATGTTCTGGACTTCTGGCATAACAAATATCATACATATTAAAACTAAGTGTCTTGGTCAGATTATTGAATCCATATAATTTTAATTTTTTAATTGACTTTATTTCCATATTTCTCTCCTTACTTTTTACGTACAATTTCAAAGTTATGCCCTGAACCAGTACGGTACCATCGCCTGTTAGGAGCCTTCTTCTCTTTGACACTTATCATACTTAAAACACACTTCTAATACTACATAATAGACTACTTTTTTATTACTGTAAATAGTATTTTTCTATCCCATGTCCACGCCTGAAATACTTGCAGAATAATGCCATCTACTACTTTAGTATAATGTTTTGTCTAAAAAGTATTCTCCCCTTGGAATTGCGCTCTCCCCGGTATAATAAAAATGGTTTGAAACGCGAAGGGATCCTATAACGTCTTCGTGTTCTTCGTACATCTTCGCAACTTCGCGCTTTAGTGTTTTCTCCAAAAAATTCATGAATTCTAACAATAAAGAAAGGACTTAGCTTATGCAAAGTCCGTCTTTTTGATATGAATCTTAGTTGATTTCTACAACGCAGAAATAGCTATTTTTACAACTACTTTTTTAACTTTTGCAGCTGAACCTAGCATACAGCAGGGGCGATGAACATCGTTCGGGAAAAGTACAGCATATACCCCTGGCTTCAACAGCATGTCCACCTCTTGCTGTACCTCTTTATAGAAAATCAGATCTTTTAGTTCCAATTCGTCCTGAAGTACTTCATACTCAGGAGCTAACAAGCTGCAGCCAATCATCTCTTCACCCGAAGCGAGGTACTGTATGTCAATATACTTCTTGTGAGCCTCCGGTCTTCGATCTTTTTTTGGCTCTGTTACATATTCTGAAACCAAAGCAAATATAGTATCTCCATCGATATCATGTCGACCAACTGACAAAGTCGCTAAATCTGTATTTTTCAAATACAATAAACCTTTTTGCAATGCAGGTGAAAAAATGACTTTTTCTTGTTCAAAATTTTTTAACTGTCCATAAATCATCCTATGATTCCTCCTATCGTACTGCTAAGTTATTGTATTCTTTATCCGGAATTGTCTTTCCTCTATTTATATATCTGGCCGTGGATTTCCTTACCGCGGATTTCTTTCACTTTATTATTCTCATCAATCATCACTACAGTTGGAGTAAAGGTCTTTGCTTCTTCTTCTGTCATCATTCCATAAGCAATAATAATCACCTTATCACCAGGCTGCACTAAGCGGGCAGCTGCTCCATTTAAACAAATTACTCCTGAATTTTTTTCTCCCACAATAACGTAAGTCTCAAAACGATTTCCATTATTATTATTAACAATTTGAACTTTTTCATTAGGCAAAATTCCTGAAGCCGCTAGCAAACTTTCATCAATAGTAATACTTCCCATATAGTTAAGGTTAGCCTCTGTCACCGTAGCACAATGAAGTTTAGCTTTTAAACATGTAATAAACATAAAATTATCCCTCCAATATTATATTATCAATTAAGCGTGTATTACCAATACGGACAGCTAAGGCTAGAAGAGCCTTCTCTCCTATAACATCAACATTTTCTAATAAAGGATAGCTGTGTATTTCTACATAATCAATCTGAGCCCGCTCTTCCCCTTGAATGTTCATTATCACCTGATGTTTTACTTTTTCTACATTCAGCTCCCCCTTAGCAACAAGTTGCTGAGCTAATTGCAAACTACGGTATAAAATTAGGGCTGCTCCACGTTCTTCTTCTGATAAGAAGGCATTACGAGAGCTCATAGCTAGTCCATCTCTTTCACGAACAATGGGTACAATCTCTAATATCACATTCATATTCAAGTCAGAAACCATGCGCTGGAGCACTAATACCTGCTGAGCATCCTTTTGGCCGAAGAAGGCTTTGTCAGGCTGAATAATATTCAATAATTTGGCGACAATAGTAGCCACCCCACGAAAATGACCTGGACGAGACAAACCACATAACTTCTGGGTAATGCCATCTATCTCAATGAAACTGTTATATCCTTTTGGATACATCTCTTGCACCTGGGGGTGAAAAATGACTTCTACTCCTGCTTTGCTGGCTTGTTCACTATCACCTGTCAAATCTCTTGGATACTTGCCATAATCTTCATTTGGGCCAAATTGGGTAGGATTTACAAAGATACTCACTACAACTACATCACATTCTTTTTTTGCTTGACGCATTAAAGTAAGATGGCCCTCATGCAAGGAACCCATTGTTGGCACTAAGCCAATGGATAATCCTTTTTCTTTTGCCTGCTGAACAAAAAACTTCATATCCTTGATTGTTTCAATAATTTTCATGATCTGACTCCTTTCTAACTACCTTAATACAATTTTTCCAATACCTCATCGGATATTTTAAAACTATGCTCGACTGAAGGAAATACTCTTGTTTCTACCTCTTTCTTATATTCTGCAACTGCCTGAGCCACCTGTACATGCAGATTAGCATATCGTTTGGCAAACTTAGGAGAAAATCCAGGATATAAGCCTAGCAAGTCATTGGTAACCAACACTTGTCCGTCACAGTGCACACCCGCACCGATACCAATTGTAGGTATACCAATAGCTTGAGTTACCTTTTGCGCCAATAGTGCTGGCACGCACTCTAGCACTACAGCAAAAGCGCCGTTCTCTTCTAGTATCTTAGCGTCATCCAATAGCTTTTGTGCGCTTTTTTCCTCTTTACCTTGTACCTTAAACCCGCCTAAACTATGAACAGATTGAGGAGTTAAGCCTAAATGACCTACTACAGGAATACCGGCATTTACAATTGCCTTTACTGCACTCACAATTTCCCGGCCACCTTCTAACTTAACAGCTTGGGCTCCTGTTTCCTTCATAATTCGTCCTGCATTAGTTACTGCTTGCTCTGTCGAAACCTGATAGGACATAAAAGGCATATCAACAACTACCATTGCTTGCTTAGCCCCTCGACACACAGCCTTGCCATGATGAATCATATCTTCCATGGTTACAGGCAAGGTAGAATCATACCCTAATACTACATTGCCCAAAGAATCGCCTACCAAAAGCATATCTATTCCTGCATCATTAAGAAACTTTGCCATGGAAAAATCATATGCTGTTAGCATGGTAATGGTTTTCCCTTCTATTTTTCGCTGTTGAATGACCGTTGTTGTAATCTGTCTGTTCCCACTCATCTTATATCCCCCTATTATCACTTTTTAATATTTTTTCTATGTCTACCCCTTGCCCATGATCTACTGTACCTTTCTCTAAAGCAACACCTAAGGTATATAGTCCAAGCTGGGAATATAAACTTCTATCCCTCTCACTTGCTAAAACTGCCAGATGAGCCTCTACTGTAATACCATCTCCACGGCTGATAGGGCCTGTTAGCCCTTGAGTAGCGCCCATTTCTCTTATATTCTTTACCGTCCCTTCCAACAAAGGTAATAAAGCCGCTGATGCTTCTCCGGAAGATAACCCAAACCTGCTATAAAGCTGACTAGCCCAATGCATTAAGGAAACGGTATAATTGGAGACAATACAGGCGGCGGCATGGTACAGGGCCTTGTCTTTCTCCAAAACAATAAAACTTGTCCCACCTAAATCCTGTACCATCCTTTCAGCTAGCTTTATCATTTCATCCTGTCCACTTAAAGCAAAATATACGCCAGCTAAAGCCTCACGAGTGTGCTCCTTATTGGCAAAGGACTGTAATGGATGCATGCAGCCAACAAATGCGCCTCGTTCTCTAGCTAGTTTTAATATCTCCACCGGCAAACATCCAGACGTATGAATGACCACTTGCCCTGCTTTAAAACCATTGTCTTTGGCGATTTCTGCCACCACTTCACCAATACAGCGATCCGGTGTTGTAATCAATATGATTTGGGCATCCTTTATCATGTCTGCCGCCTTTGTTCCTGCCAATATTCCAAACTCAGTGGCCAGTTTCGCTGCAGATTCTAAAGTGCTACTAATTATGCCAACTAATTGGTAGCCACGGCTATATAATGTCCGTGCCAGTACACTGCCTACTTTTCCAGCCCCAACAATTGCCACCTTTGGCTTTTGCATTTTGTTTTCTCCCTCCACAATTAATCGCCAAAAAAAGAATATATAAGAAAGGCTGACACATCTTCTTTTTAACCACAGAGACACAGAGTACACAGAGAAAGGATAATTAGGTTAAGCAATATCCCTTAGCGCACTCTGCGCCTCTGCGGTTAAATCATTTTTCGCTCTTCCCAAAAAACATATACTTTCTAGCAAAATAAAAAAGCCCTCCGGAACTTGTCCGAAAGGCATACTTTTCCCATGCAACCTCCCGTCTCAGTCCATTACAAGATCTAAGCGGATATAATTCTCTATGAAACTGTGGAATACTAATATAGCTTAAGTTCCTTTTTACAGTATGGTTCAGAAATGATACCACCTAAAGGATACTTTACCATTGTTAACTATTTTGATAATAGCATAAAACATTATAAAAAAACAAGTCTTTTTATATAGCTCCATCGCTACCTTTTTCCTTGCCGTACTACATTTTCCGATAACCAAATCATGCAACGTAATATAATGAAAATCCTGAATTAAGATATACAAAAGATCTATCCTGCTATAAAATATATTTAGGAGGTGTTCTTATGAAGCTTATAACCGGAGAACAGAAACTCTTAGCTATTTTGGCTCATATATCCTATTTTTTGGGGGGATTGGGTTTTATCATAGCCCCATTAGTCATTTTTTTATTAAAAAAACATGATACTTTTGTCTACGAGCATGCAAAACAGGCCCTCGTTGCACATTTAGCCATACTAGTTGCCTCTTTTCTGGTTGGTTCCTTATGCGCGTTACTAATCGGTGTTTTTCTACTCCCCATTGTAGGTATTCTATGGCTTATTTTGCTAGTAACATCCATTATCGCCGCCATTAAAGCTTTTAATGGCGAATATTATGAATATCCTTTCATCCAAGGGCTAGTAGATAAACTTTAGTACTAGGCTTCATTTTTTATATACCAATATATTACTTTTACTTCATACTAGGAGGAAATATATGCGCTATAAAATTTATCAGTATCTTTCCGTTGGTATTGGTTGTCTACTAAGCGGTGTTGCTATTAATAGCTTCCTCGTGCCCCACCACCTTTTAAGCGGCGGAGTCAGTGGGCTAGCCATTATCTTTTATTATTTAGTTGGCTGGCCTATTGGTTTACAAATCCTTGTAATGAACATCCCCCTTCTTTTCGCCGCTTATCGGCTCCTTGGGAAAGAATACTTCCTAAAAACCATCTATGGTACAGCGCTTTTTTCGTTTTTTGTGGATGCTACTGGCTACTTATCAAACTTTACCCTAGTGGATGACCCAATTCTCTCTGCTATTACTGGAGGTATTGTAACAGGTATTGGTTCTGGTCTTATTTTCAAAGCAGACGGCAGCGGCGGGGGGCTTGACATTGTTTCCAGCATTCTCAAAAAATACTATTCTCTTAACGTAGGTATTGCTTCCTTTGCCGTTAACTGTGTTATTATGCTAATTGCTGCCGCCCTCTTTGGCATTAAATTGGCAATATTAACCCTTATCTCTATGTTTATTGCTGCCAACATTACGGATAACGTAGTCGAAGGATTTAACCGCAAGAAAACAGTATATATTGTTTCTTATAAAACCGACGAAATCATTAAGTCTATTTTAAGCGAAATTGGGCGAGGAGCCACGATCCTTAATGGAGAAGGAGCCTTTACCCGTCAAGAAAAACAAGTCATTTTTGTAGTAGTAAGTCTTACACAAATCGGCCAGATCAAACTTCTTGTTCAAGACGTTGATCCCAATGCTTTCATGATTGTCCAAGATGCCGTAGAAGTCCTAGGCAGAGGTTTTACAATACCCGGTGCTAAGCAACTATAAAGGCAGGAATATAAAAAAGTAAAACCTTTTGAAACGCGTGGGCGCAAAGACGCTCACGCGGGTACGAAGCACACAAAGGGATCCTATAAAGAGGTCTTCGTATTCTTCATCCATCTTCGCAACTTCGCGATTTATCGTTTTCCCATGACAAAAAGCCTCCTATCGTAATTATCCTACGATAGAAGGCTTTTTTTATCAATGTCCGTTTTTAGGGATACAGTCTAAGCAGAGTAGCCTGTTTACTATTCTTTTATCTTTCACACAAAACTGGGAAAATCTTTTTATAAATCATTAGTGTGAAGATAGATATAACAATTCCTTTTATCAAATTAAAAGGTGCAATCCCCATAGCGATGAAGGATTTCAAATCAACAATTTTCGGATTCGCCATTGTCCCTAGATTAATAATTTGTTCTAGTGGAAAATGCAGCACAGCTTGATATAGAGGCAACAAAATAAAATAATTCAGTAGAGAAGCTGAAAGCACCATGGAAACCGTTCCAGCAATGAGAGATATAATGGCTCCCTTATGACTATTATATCTTTTATACAAATAGCCCGCTGGCAGAATAAAAGCAACCCCCACAAGAAAATTGGCAATTTCACCAATCCCCATGGTCTGCGTATTAGCGGCATGTAACAAGTTTTTAATAAATTCAATCCCTACGCCCGCCATGGGGCCTAATACAAAGGTACCAATTATAGCGGGCAATTCACTGGCATCTAACTTTAAAAAACTTGGCATCATGGGTAAAGGGACTTCAAAGAACATCAATATTGCAGCAATTGCTGATAAAATTCCAACTTTAGCAATATAACGTGTATTTATAGAATTCATATCTACCCCTCCTATTATTAGTATTTGTGATCTACCCGAAAAGTACTTTATATCTTTTTTCCCTACAGCCTAAGCGGCAGGTTCATATTATTATAAGCGAAGGTTAAATGCTAATGGCGAAGCGTTAATAATATGGACCTGCCGCGCCCTAAATATAACAAGGCTCACTTAAAACTTTAAAGTTTGATATCACTAAGAAAAACACTGGACATTAGAGGACACAGAGAGAAGATAGATAGGACTAAAGACTATTTACTTTGCATGTATCATACATAACAAAAAATTCCCGAATTATCTTCGGGAATTTAAACATTACATGCAAACACATTGGAAATATCCTTTTATGTAGAGCAGAAAGTCACCTTTCTCCTCTACATAAAATGTGCTGCTTTCTCTTCTTCCATCCAGACTGTACTGTCGGCTTTGGAATCACACCAAATCTGCCTTACGGCTCGTGGGCTTGCAGCTACTCTGCTTACCACCGGTAGGGAATCTAACCCTGCCCTGAAGATATTTCAATTTATTTAATTTTAGCCCCAGAGATAATCATTCTCATTGAGTGATGACTATGAACACATTGTAGCAAATTATATCCTATAATGCAAGATCAAAAGTATAAAGAAGACTAAGATTCAGATGGATCTTTAACCACGCCTGAATCTTAGCCAAACTTATCTAGAAACTAAATCATTATCTAATAAAATCCCACAACAGCATCATATTTAATGCGGAGACAATAAGACCAATGCTCCATAACAGAATCTGCTGCAGACCTGTATTGGCATATTTGCCCATGACCTTGCTAGATGATGTCAAATAAATCTGCAAGAATATTGTCCAAGGTAACTGAATACTAAGAAACATTTGTGAATATACCAGCCCCTGGAAAGGACTCTCGATAAAAAAAATCAATAGAACAGCTAAACCATAGGTAATGGCCACTCCCATCCAAGAATGACGATCTTTAATATCATAAGGTTCTTTAAAGATGCCAGCAAATATACTACCACCAGCCATGCCTGCTGTCATAGTGGAAGAAACACCAGCAAATAAAAGAGCGATAGCGAACACTACTGCCGCAGCATTACCCAATAAAGGCCGCAACATGATTTCCGCTTGTTCTAACTCATCAATTGGCACATGATTACTAAAAAAAACGGCTGCTGCAACCAGTATCATAGCACTATTAATGGCCCAGCCAATACACATAGAAAATAATGTGTCTGCAAACTCATATTTTAACTGCCGTTTGATTACAGTCTCATCTTCCAAATTCCACTGCCTGCTTTGAATGACTTCAGAATGCAGAAATAAATTATGCGGCATAACCACTGCCCCGAGTACACTCATTACAACAAGCATAGCTCCATCTGGAATGACGGGTGTTACCCACCCAACAACTGCCTCGGACCACTCAATGTTTACTAAACTTAGCTCAAACAAAAAAGCCAATCCAATAATCGAAACAAAACCCATAATCCACTTTTCCAATTTTTTATAGGAATTAGCCCATAACATCCAACTGCATCCTAGACCTGTCAATAAGGCCCCTATTTTTAAAGGAATATGGAATAACATCTGTAGGGCAATGGCTGCACCTAATATCTCTGCTAGCCCCGTGGCTACTGCTGCTGTTATTGCCGAAAGCAATACTGTTCTTGATACTATAGGCCGCAAGTATTCGGTTGCTGCTTCTGATAGACATCGTCCTGTGACAATTCCTAAGTGAGCTACATTATGTTGTAGAACAATCAGCATAATCGTAGATAAAGTCACCATCCACAGTAATTTATAGCCATATTCAGCACCTGCCGCTAAATTGGCAGCCCAGTTTCCAGGATCAATAAATCCTACTGTTACCAATATTCCTGGACCAATATATCGTAATATCTCTCTAGCTCTTAGATTTAGCCCATGCTCCTCCTGGAAAAATTTCCTCACTCTTCTGAGCATAAATACATTCTCCTTTATATCTGAATGCAGTTTCTATATAAATTTTTTTCGTCTTTACTATTTATTCTCTGCCAGTCATTTTTCCCCTTCATTAGGAGCGGTATATCTTATTTATTACTTCACTTACAATTCGATTGGCATTAGAAGAATTTTCTATTTATTACAATTTCGACAAATTCTCCAAAGGGGAAATCGCCATTACCGTCGAACATCATAAAAATTACCATCATTTCAAATAAATTTCAATTTTTTATTTATTT
>JARBUM010000085.1 GCA_029239675.1 Pelosinus sp.
GCCAACTTGTCTTGTCCCTAAAACCATAGATGTAGCTAGATTAAAAGAAACTGATACTATTTATATTGTGGGTTTTCATTGTTTAAAGGATTATTATGCAGAGTTAGTGGCTAAGAACTTAAAAATTAGCTTGGGTTCAGAGAAGAAGTATGAAGTTGTTATGATAAACCATCAGTTCTCTGGTGGGCGTGATGTAACGGTATTAGATCTTGCTCGTTGGCTAGATACTGAGGCTGGACGCGCAGAATTTATCAAGGAGTTGAAAGGTAAAGTAAAGCCAGGTTCCGTGGCTTTGATTCCACCGATATTAGGAACTGCGTCAGATTATTTGGTACTAGATGCAGTTGAAAAAGCGATGGGGTGCCACTTTATTGAAACGGTGACGGTTCCACCTTCGCTTAGCGGTTTACGGCTTAGGAGTATGTTGATAAATCGTTTAAAAAAAATGGGTGTGCGGATGATTGAAAAGGCAAATGTGATTAAGTCAATTTTGGAAGAGCGGAAGTGTGTTGCGGTAGTGACCGATGGGATAGATCGCCAGCGAAGTTATTACGCTCAAAACTTCATCTTAGCTACAGGTGGTTTTTATGGCGGCGGACTGATATCTGTTGAATTAGGTGAAGTCAATGAGCCGATTTTTAATATTCCGATTCAAATTCCAATTGCTCAAGAAGAATGGTCTAATTTAAATTTATTTTCTAATAAAAAGCAGCCTTTTGCAAAAATTGGGATAACCACTGATGAGAAGATGCACCCGTTAGATATAGAAGGTAACCTTTTGTTTGAAAATGTATTTGTTGCTGGTCGTAATTTGCAAGGGTATGATTTTTGTTTTGAAAAGTCAGGCAATGGTGTCGCTCTTGCTTCAGGTTATCAAGCGGCTATGTCGGTATAAGAAGGAGGATTCATGATGAAAAAACATAAAATTGATCCAGATCGCTGTATCGCTTGTACCGCTTGCGTTGCTCAATGTCCAGTTACCAAGGCAACGCAGCATTTCCGTGGTCCAAAAATGGTTGGTCCAGCCTTGGAGAGAATGAGACTTTCAGAGGAAGACGTTGAGCCGACACTCGACTATTGTTCAAATTGTAAAAATTGTGATATGGCTTGTCCATCAGGTGTCCCTATTTCAACATTGAATATGTTGGCGCGAGCAAAGTATTATAAAAACCATAAACATTCAATGAGAGATGATATGTTAGCGCATGGAGAAAGAATGGGAAAATTGGCCAAGGCACTTCCTGCTGGAGCTTTTTTTGCTAATTTAGGGATGAATATTGGACGAAATTTAGGTGTGCTTAGAATGGTTGGAATTTCTGATAAAAGGCCACTACCAAGCTATGCAACTGAGAGTTTTCACAAACAGTTTAAGAAAATACGTCAGCAAATTTTTCCTAATAAAGTAGTTTTTTATCCGGGGTGCTTTGTTAATTTTAATGATCCTAAAGTTGGTTTGGATTTTTTGGCGGTGATGCAAAAAAATCAATATGAAGTTATTGTTGAGGAAGAATTTGTGTGTTGTGGTTCACCTCTATTGGTAAATGGGTATCTTGATGAGGTTGAACAAAATGCAAGAAAAAATACTCAATTAATTAAAAAGTGGGTAGATAAAGGATATAAGGTAATTACCTGCTGCACGAGTTGTGGTTTGATGCTTAAGCAAGAATACCAGGAATTATTTGAAATAGACGGGGTAAAAGAAAATGCAAAAAGTATTTATGATGCATCAGAATTTTTAATGCAGCTATATGATGAAGGTAAGTTAAATATTAACTTTGGGAGATTACAGGAAAAATATCTTTATCATGCGCCTTGCCACCTACGGGCGCAAGGCTTTGGCTTGCCAGCGATGGATTTGTTGAAGGATGTTGCTGGAGTGAATATAGAAAATGCGGATGCTGGCTGTTGTGGTGTTTCTGGTAATTACGGCTTTAAAGCGGATAAGTATGATACTGCTATGGCTATTGGTGGAAAATTATTTGGTACGATTAAAGAGAGTGGTGTTAGGACTGTTGTTAGTGAGTGTGGAACGTGCCGAATGCAAATTAATCATGGTGCAAGTGTAGATACAGTGCATCCACTGACGATTCTACGCAATGTATATGAAGCGAAAAAATAAAGCATTAAATTAAGAGAGCATTTTCATTTGAGAATGCTCTCTTGATTTATCCTGCTAGTTGCTTTCTATATTCTATGTAATATGTTACAATACTATTTACGAATATTACTATCTAGGAGGCCGTCATAAATGGAAGAGTTGGTTGCACTTCTACGGGAAAAAGGCTATAAGATCACGCCACAGCGCAGGGCTGTGATTGCTGCTCTTTTGGAGAGTGAAAAATTTCCTACGGCGCAGCAAGTGTTAGAAATTGTGAAAAAGACGAATCCAGATGTGAGTTTGGATACGGTATATAGAAATTTGGGACTTTTAATAGAGTTAAATATTGTGTATGAAATCAATACCCAAAGTAGTGCTGGCAATGTATTTGAAATCGTTCATATACATCATGAGCATCACCATCATTTGGTATGCTTGGTATGTGGTAAAACAGAGTGTATCGATATTTGCCCAGTCAATCAAGACTATATTGCCGAAGTTGAGAAGCGTGGCTTTGAAGTTACAGGGCATACGTTTGAGTTTTATGGAAAATGTCAAAAATGTAGAGAAGCTAAATCATAATTGCAGGGGGAAAAGACTCGTGTTAAGGAAATTTTTACACCATAATAGCGCTAAGCAAGAAGAACTATGTAGTAAGCTATGTTGTACGAAAATTGAGGGCTTTGGTGTTACAATTGGAAAAACGGAAATTTTTAAAGATGTAAATCTTCACATCCATTGCGGTGAGTTAACAGCACTTATTGGACCAAATGGTGCTGGGAAGAGTACACTCTTAAAAGCTATTTTGGGTGAGATTGAGCATGAAGGAAAACTCAATTATTTTGATGCCAAGGGTGAACATACAGGAAATCCTGTGATTGGCTATGTGCCTCAGTATTTAAATTTTGATCTAAGTACACCGACAAGTGTCATGGATTTGTTTATGAGTTGTTTGACAAATCTTCCAGCATGGCTTTGTAGTTCCAATAAGTTAAGGGATCGGGTACTAGAAAATTTGCGGCGTGTAAAGGCTGAGTACTTAATTGATCGTCGATTGGGTGCCTTATCTGGCGGCGAACTGCAACGTGTTTTGCTGGCGTTAGCGCTTGATCCTGTGCCTGATTTATTATTACTAGATGAGCCAGTATCCGGGGTTGACCAAAATGGTTTGGAACTTTTTTATGAGATTGTTTCCGAGTTGAGAGAAAGTAATGACTTGGCGATTATATTGATTTCGCATGATTTAAGTTTGGTTGCCAAACATGCTGATCGAGTGGTGCTGTTAAATAAAACGGTGGTATGTAACGGAGCGCCGGAGTTTGTCTTTAACAACGAAGAAACTCGTAAAGTTTTTGGTATGCTGGTTAGTCCAATGGATAAGGGGGCGAGATAATGTTAGAGAATGTTTATGGCATATTGGATGCTCTATTGCCTTATCAATGGATGGATCATAATTTTATGAAGAATGCTTTTTTAGCGGTTCTGATGGTAACGCCGCTTTTTGGTTTATTGGGTACGATGGTCGTTAGTAATCGGATGGCGTTTTTCTCGGATTCACTTGGACATGGCGCGTTTACTGGTATCGCCATTGGTGTGCTAATGGGAGGTGTACAACCGCTACTTTCTATTGTATTGTTTTCGATCGCATTTGCTATGATTATTACTTATATTAAAAGTAAAAGTAGTGCTTCCACGGATACGATTATTGGAGTGTTTTCTTCGACGGCAATTGCGGTCGGGTTAATGATGATGTCTTATGGTGGTGGCTTTGGTAAGTTTTCATCCTATTTAATAGGTGATTTACTCAGCATATCCCCACTAGAACTTGCTACATTATTCGGGGTGTTTTTGTTGGTAGTCGTAGTTTGGATGGTGATGTTTAATAAATTATTAATCATCAGTATCAATACAGCTTTGGCAGCAAGCCGTGGGATCAATACATTATTTATTGAAATGGTTTTTGCTGCGCTACTTGCAGTTGTGGTGGCAATTAGTATTCAGTGGGTCGGACTTTTGATTATTAATTCTATGCTTGTTTTACCAGCAGCCGCCGCGCGTAATATTACGAATAATGTAAAACAATATCATCTTGTTTCAGTAGTATTTGCTTTGTTTGCCGGAATTACTGGACTTATTATTTCATACTACTGTAACACCGCAACAGGGGCAACCGTAGTATTGGTATCGGCAATTTTATTTTTTATTACGTTGATCTTGAAAAGTCGTATGGCTCGTTGATGGCTTGCATATATTTTTAGTGAGGTTTAAATTATTTGCGACCTATATGGGGTGGTTTTATGATAGATCGAAGTCATTTGGAGGAGTTAGCGGAAATTTTTTTCTATGTAGATTTATTGAGTTCAATTATAGCTCTCTATATTTATTATGAAAGAATAAGGTTAAATGATGCAGACGCTGCCGTCATCGCCAGAGAAAAACAAGAACTGAATGCGAAATTTGTATCCATCAATGAGCGTATTGAAGCATTGGAAGAAAGTTTCAATACGATAGAAGATTTATTGCGACAAATCATATGTGAAAAATAAATTTACTTGACAAAATAGTATTAACATGATATTATTCCTTAGTAAGCTAATGGATAAGTTGGCGTACGCGGGAGTGGCGGAATGGCAGACGCACCAGACTTAGGATCTGGCGCCGCAAGGTGTAGGAGTTCAAGTCTCCTCTCCCGCACCATTTGAAATTATGACCCCTGTGAGAAATCACGGGGGTTTTCTTACATAGTTAAAGATAGATAGTCTAGCAGGATAATTTATGACGTTGGCGAATTTAAGAAAATAATATCAATCGTAAGTTAAAATCTAAATAACTGGCAATGTGGCCTATTATGATCGTTGGTAAAACTGATGATTATGATAGGCTTTTTCTTTTTAGGCTTTGGTACGATTTCGCTCGGAGGTTTTATGATGTTAACACAAAGACAGCTCATTCGATGTTTATGTTTAGAACATACGGATCTATCAACAGAAGATATTACAATTCTAGAAAATATGGCTGGTCAGCTTCAGGTAATAGCAACACTAACCAATACGGATGTTTTTATTGACACACTGAGTAATAATAGAGTGGATAGTATTGTCTTGGCATGGGCGCATTCTTCGGGTTCTCCACCTTTATATCGCAAGAGTGTTGTCGGTGAAATGGCTTATGCGACGCAGGAACCAGCTGTGTCACAGGCGCTTTTAACTGGAGAAAATTTTTATAATATTCGTGGTGTTAGTCAGGAAGGGATACCGATTGCACAGACCGTAGTTCCTTTGCCTAATACTAGCGGTCAAATCATTGGTGTGTTAATTATGGAAAAGGATATTTCTGAAGAAATTCGCCAAGAAGAACAGGTCAAGTTTTTGACGCAGACCGCAGATCGTTTAAGTCAAACGTTGATGTCTTTAACAACTACCGGATGTGGTTGGGAAGAATGGGTTGGAAATGGAATTTTTGTATTGAACAATCAAGGGAAAATTACTTATGCGAATAAACGCGCGACAGCTATCGTGGAAATTTTATATGAAGGAAACATCGAGAAAGAAAACTTAATGGCGATGTTGTCATTTACCTCTCTCCAAACAATGATTGAAAAATTGAATAAGCCTAGAAATTTTCAATTTGGTTATGCCAGCTATTTATTTCAGGCACATTCTTTAGTAACTGGTGGTGTTTTAAGTGGTTGTGTAGTATCTGTTCAAGATGTAACAGAATTACGGCAAAAAGAAAGACAATTAGATATGCAGAGTATTATTATAGAAGAAATTAATCATCGTGTTAAAAATACATTGCAGAATGTAATTTCCTTGTTACGTTTACAAATGCGTCGTTCTAGATGGAAGAGTGTAAAAAGTGAATTTACTTCTTGTATTAATCGAGTATTATCAATTTCTAAAGTGTATGAAGTTTTTACTTACCAATCGCGGGATCTTGTGAATTTATATGAATTGGCGGACTATATCTTAGAAAATATGGTTCAAAGTTCTGTCTTGCCAGAGCAAAATGTGAAAACTATAGTGGAAGGGCAGGATATTTTTATTCATGCGAGTCAAGCGGTTCCAGTGGCACTGGTTTTGAATGAACTCATTGCCAATTGTTTAAAACATGGGATCAAGGATGCACCTTCTGGTGAAATCCATATTACACTCCAGCAATCGGGAGAAAGTATCAATTTAAAAGTAATGGATAGTGGGAAAGAGGGGGAAATGTTGAACTATTCATCGGAAGGTAAAGACAGAAAACTGGGCTTGTATATTGTGAAACTATTAATCTGTGAACAATTGGGAGGTGATTTTGAATTAGAATCTTATGGGAAATCAGTGATTGCGAATCTTTCTATTCCTTTGTGTGGCGTTGTTAGTGAATATAAAAATAGTAAAGTATAGGAGGCGGGAAGGGGAATGAAGCCATTATCTATTCTAATTGTAGAGGATGAAATATTAATACGGGTTGATATTAGAGAGATTTTAGAGCAGGTTGGTCATATCGTATGCGGGGAATGCGGTAGTGGAACACAAGCAATCAAATTAGCAAAGCAAACACAACCAGAAATGGTGATTATGGATATTACAATGCCGGGATTAGATGGTTTAGAAACAGCCCAGATCATGCATACGCTTAATATTCCCGTTATTATGGTCACGGCAAATAGTCAGCCGAAAATGATCCAACGTGCTGAAAATGTGCATGTATACGGATATGTGATTAAACCGATATCGGAACAAAATCTTATTGCGACAATACAAATCGCGTTTGCTCGTTGGAAAGATATGTGCAGTGTACATAAGGAATTGGATAAAATCAAAGAAGATTTAGAGAATCAAAAAATAATTGGCAAGGCAAGATCAATTATTCAAGATCGTTTGGGGATTTCTGCTCAACAGGCGCATAAACGTTTATTGCAAGAGGCGATGAAATATCAGATGGCGCTTGCAGAAATTGCAAAAAAAATCGTACAAAAAATAAAATAAAAAATAAGTAGTAGCAGCAGGATTATTATTAGATATGGCGAATCATACCTAACATAGAAATAATTGATATCAAAAGCATTGATCTAAAAAGGAATAATGTGGCATTAACGCCTAATAAAGATGTTTACTTATGTTGACATTTTTATTAGGCGTTTATTTTTTACCATAGAGAGGAGGCGAATCCTAGGAATAAATAGGTATTGCAGGTTTCAATAATTTCATTTCATAGCGGGCAATGTCGCCTATTATAGTCCTTTCTTAGGAGAGGCTATAATGGGCGTTTATTTTTGTCTAATAACAATAATAAGGGGGAAATGTAATCGTGGAGATAAGTAAAGTTGAAACAGGAATAAATACGATGGAACAGTATGATAAGACCGATGAAAAGGCTAATCTTTCTCGGGTATTAAAGCCAATTCATTTATGGGCTTTAGCCGTTGGACTCGTTATATCTGGTAATTATTTTGGTTGGAGTTATGGTTTTGCAGCAGGTGGCGTTATGGGATTGGCTATTGCCTTAGTACCAGTGACTATTTTCTACGTTACCTTCATTTTATCTTATTCAGAATTAGCAACAGCGATACCGCATGCTGGTGGACCATCTGCCTATGCACGTCGTGCTTTGGGGAAATTTGGTGGCTATATGAATGGTATCAGTTGTTTGATTGAATTTATATTTGCTCCACCTGCTATAGCTTTGGCGGTAGGCGGTTATATTCACGCTATTTTTCCACTGATTGACGTTATGCCAGCAACGGTTATTGCATTTTTATTATTTATTTTTATCAACTATTGGGGGATGAAAGTATCTGCTACTTTTGAATTGGTAGTAACAATTGTAGCTTTAGTTGGTTTAGTAGTTTATTGGGCTATGGCATTACCATATTTTGAAATGTCGCGTGTTATGACGACACCACTACTTCCGAATGGCTTCGACGGAGTTATGGCGGCAATACCGTTTGCTATTTGGTTCTATTTAGCAATTGAAGGTGGTGCAATGAGCGCTGAAGAAATGGTAAACCCACAAAAAGATATTTCCATTGGCTTCTTAAGTGGTATGGGGACATTGATGGTTATGGCATTCTTAACATTGTTCTTAACGGCAGGGATTACAGACGTTAAATCAATTGAGGCTGTTGATTTTCCATTACTAATGGCGCTGAGTTCTATCTTTGGTGAAGGTTCTTTACCTGTCATGCTCATGAGTTGTATCGGCTTATTTGGTCTCGTTGCTTCTTTGCATGGAATTATTCTTGGATATTCTCGCCAAGCGTATGCTATGGCACGTACTGGTTATTTACCTAAATTTTTAGCGTATGTTGATCCGAAACACCATACACCAGTATGGGCACTTATTCTTCCTGGAATCTTAGGTTTGGGTGCTGCCTTGACTGGATTAACAGATGTAGTTATTACGATTTCCGTATTTGGCTCAGTTGCTATGTATATTATTAGTTTGGTTAGCTTATTTGTATTGCGGACAAAAGAGCCAGATCTTAAACGCCCATTTAAAGTTTCTTACCCAATTGTGCCAGCGATTAGCTTACTTATCGCAATCTTCTGTTTGGTTAGCTTAGTGTATGCTTCTAGTAATATCCTGCCATATGTGTTAGGTGTTTATGTGTTGGCAATTGTTTACTATTTTATTTGGGGAAATAAAAATATTCGTCCATTTAAAGAAGAATTTGGTGTACTTGAAGAATTGGATAAATAATATATTAGATTGTTGTTTCGCTTGAGGTTTATGGCTATGTTATATAGTTGACTTTTATATAACATAGCCCAGCCTAAGAGGACACAAGTTGAAGGTATAGTAAATGAAAAATGAAATTTTAAGTGTTGGGATCGATATTGGAACAACAACGACACAGGTGATATTCAGCCAGATCACAGTAGAAAGAACAGCTACTTCTACGATTCCTGAAATAAAAATTACCGATAAAGCAATCGTTTATAAAAGTGAGATTTATTTCACGCCATTAGTATCAAGGTATAAGATAAATTTAGAAAAATTAAAAGAGATCATTAAATCGGAGTATGATAAAGCGCAGGTGCAAAAACAAGAAATTTCTGTAGGTGCGATTATTATCACTGGAGAAACGGCACGTAAAGAAAATGCCGAAGAAGTACTAACGGCACTAGCTGATTTTGCTGGTGATTTTGTTGTTGCAACGGCGGGCCCTGACCTAGAATCCATATTAGCGGGTTATGGCTCAGGCGCTGCTGAAGCTTCGAAAAAATTTACAGAATATGTTGTCAATTTTGATATTGGTGGCGGTACGACGAATGCCGCTGTGTTTTGGGATGGCGAAGTCATTGATTCTTTTGCTTTAGATATTGGTGGCAGATTGATACAAATAGACAGCCAAGGCATGATTCAATATATTTCAGATAAAATAAATCCATTGATTCATAGTTTAAACTTGAATTTAGCGATTGGTATGAAGCCTGAGCTAACAGAGCTAAAAGTGCTAACTGATGCTTTTGCTGCGATGTTTTTACAAATGAATGGCAATCAAAAATTACATGAAGAAGTGGAAAGATTATTTATTTTACATACACATAAAGGAATAGCGGCAGGGCATTTTATGTTTTCGGGTGGCGTTGCCGAATTTATTTATAGCGATACTGAGATCAGCAGCATGAAAGATGTGATTCGTTTTGGTGATATTGGCCCTTTATTGGGATATTCTATCCGAAAAACTTTTAAGCAGTATCAAAATAGTTTGTTAGAACCTAAAGAAAAAATTAGAGCTACCGTGATCGGGGTGGGGAGTTATTCTGTAAAAATTAGTGGCAGTACCATTGTATTTGATAATGACGTTCTGCCACTTAGAAATATACCGATTATTAAGCTTACAACGTTGGAGAACATGCAGGGTCTGATTCAGAAAAAAACGCAATTGTATGGAGATATTCCCGTAGCAATCGCATTTTCAGGGCCGAAAGCACCCTCTTATTTACAAATTAAAGAGATGGCACAAGCAATCATAAAGGGTCTAGC
>JARBUM010000086.1 GCA_029239675.1 Pelosinus sp.
TACAATGAGACTCACTAACAGATACAGTCAACTTTGCTTTGGTTAAGCCAGCTGCATGGGCACGTTCCAAACCCTTTAAATTTGGCACCAAAGCGCGATATTCTACTCCATCAACTCTTTTCATCCGCTGTACGACTTTTTCCGTATCGGCCATCTGAGGAACTGCCTTAGGATGCACGAAAGATCCTACTTCAATAACTTTGATGCCAGATGCAACTACCATATCGAGAAGCTCAAGCTTTTCTTCTACACTCAATATTTTTTTTTCATTTTGCAGTCCGTCCCGCAGCCCCACCTCGCAGATTGTCACTTTATCTGGCCATATCATATTTGATTGATTCATATGAATCATCCCCTCTCCTAATTTACCATATTTAAATTTAGTCTTCGTCTAACACGATCCGTTCAACCTTAGTAAGAACCAAAGTATACGCCAATATCCCCATTATAGACACGCAAGATACATATACAAGTGCCATATTGAAGCCGCCTGTGCCTTGTACAATAAAACCAACAACCATAGGAGATGTAGCACTGCCAATATTGGCAATAAAGTTGAGCAATCCGCCAGCGAGTCCAAGAAGATCTTTCGGCGCTATATCGGATAAAAGTGCGCCTGTAACGGTAGAAGCCATTGCTTGACCGAAAAATGCAATAGCCATACAGATAATAACACCATTAATGGAATCCATATAATTAGCCCCTAGAATAACGGTTGCAAGTAAGAATCCGGTAATAATTGGAACTTTGCGTGAAACTGTTTTTGAATACCCTTTGTCAGTCATCCAATCAGACCATTTTCCACCAAGCAAGGCACCACAAATAGCTACCAAGAAAGGAATCATGGCATAGTAGCCACCTTTTAAAATCGTAAGTCCCTTGCCGTTAATCAAATACGTTGGAAACCAAGTCATGAAGAAGAACAAAGTAGTCATAATAGAAAAATGACCAATAAACATTCCAACTAATTTACGCTGACGGAACAATTTGCCAACTGTTTTCCAAGAAACAACATTTCCTGTAGCAACGCCACTGTTAACCAATGCGCCGCCTTCTTTGATATAATCCATCTCAGCTTTATTAATAATGTGACAGTCTTTTGGATCTCGATAGTTTAAATGCCAAACAATCGCAACCACTAAACCGAGTGCACCAGTAATAAAAAAGATCATTTTCCACCCATAAGTGACAAGTATCCAAGCAAGAACAGGTGTTAAAAATCCTAATGCAACATATTGCATAGAAGTATACATACCAACGGCCAAGGCTCTTTCGCGATCTGGAAACCATGCAGCAACACAACGAACATTGGTTGGGATGGTTGGTGCCTCAAAAATGCCAACCATAGTACGAGCACCGAGTAAAGCTATTAAGGTGTTTGTAAAACCGATAGCAACGGTAGCAACAGACCAGCCAACAATTCCGATTGTAAACATGAGTCGTGGACCAATCTTGTCCAAAAGGGCACCAGCAAAGGGAATACAAAAAGCATAAGACCAGGCAAAAGCAGAAAACAGAATACCCATTGTAGCAGGATCAAGCCCTAATTCTTTCTGCATAACTGGAGCGGCTACAGCAAGGTTACCTCTATCAATATAATTTATAACCATAATCATCATGATGAGTGACAGCATGAACCAACGCACATTCGTAGGTCTTACAGCTGCTGAAGTCGCAGAGTTTAAATTGTTTTGCATGACAAACTCCCCTTTATCATATTAGGATATATTAAAATATAAATTTCCGGCACTCAAATTCATTACTAGTCCACGCCTCTAATCACGTATTCGATTCCACTTCCTTATATTATAACATTCTTGGATACCTCCTTCGTGACTTTTTCACCTTACCATTTGTCACATAAAAATAGTATAAATTTTCTGTAAATTTATTATATTCTTACTCACTTTAAAAGACAAATATATAAAATCGCTATTATTAATCTGAAATAACTATTAGTATTATTTCTTTTTTAAAACAATACGCAGGGCGATTTAACTACGTACACTCAAGTTATCATACAATAGAAAAGCCACTTATTTATTGTATGAATCAAAAACGTATAGGACTAAAGCGTCTCTGTGAAAAAGATTCACATAAACTCAGATCGCATTTTATATAGGATTTCTTCATCAAGTGTTCTATTTAATTAAAATAACAGCTCTTTATTATCCATAATTAAGCCTTCATGATTCATGATCATCTCTATCGCCTGTAAACGATTGGTGTACTTTGGCTTTATGCGCTGAAATAGACTATAAAGATGATCTTTTCAAACTTTCTTTTTACTATGTTTCCCTTCTGACTAAGCCAATGATGATTGCTGCTCTTCCACCATGGCTAGGGACAAAAGTGGTAGCCACCAGCTGGTAGAAGCCTTAATCGTAATTACTTGGATTGAAAGTGTAACCCTTTCTGATTCAACAAAAAAGTATCAGCAATTACGCTAATACTTTTTGTGAGAATCGTTAAATTTATTTTTCATTCTCTGTACTTGGGCGAGAATACTACATGATATTACAGTTCAACATTATATACTTAATCAATGGCTGCTACGGCAGCTCTCAAACCAAGGAGGTAACTTTCAACACCAAATCCACAAATTTGACCTTTTGCGATTTCAGCAAACACAGAATAATGACGAAACTCTTCTCTTGCATGAATATTAGACATATGAATCTCAATAATAGGTGCTGTAAGAATGGCAAGAGCATCACGCAAGCCGTAGCTATAGTGAGTCCATGCACCAGCATTGATAACTACAGCATCGATACCTTCAAGAAAAGCTTGATGTATTCTTTCGCACATTGCGCCTTCATGATTAGTTTGGAAGCTCACCACTTCAACACCTAGTTCTTTTGCAAGTTCTTGCATTTTTGCGTCAATCTCATCAAGAGTAATTGTACCATATTGGACTGGATCTCTTTTCCCAAACATGTTGTGATTGATGCCGTGTAACATAAGAATATTTTTCATAATACCACTCCTTAAATTAATATAAAATCTTAAGCCCAAGGTTTGACAGCTAGTACTTCTGCAACAGAATTATCCTTTGCTTGGATAATCTCAACACAGAGTCCATCAGGTAATGCCACCCAATTTCGCCCTTGGGGCATTTGGGTCACGCCCCGAGTATACACCTCTTCTAATGCAGCCTCAAGATCCTCGGTCATGACACCAAGATGAGCTAATCGCCCTTCTGGTCCTGCAAAACTAGGGTCTGAGATGAGTTGCACGCCACCGATGGTCCATACCTGTTTCGGATTCTCTGGTGATCCATCCACGCTGCGGACGTCCATACCTAGTGCCTCACGAAAAAAACGAATATGCCATTGAATGTCTTTGACACGAACTGCAATATGCTCTACATAGGATTTTTTCTGATAAGCCATAGGTACCCTCCTTATTAAGACTTCCCTAGATAATCTTGCATTCCATATTCAATGCCCTTAACAAGAGCCACTATCGTCTTATTGACAGGAGTTGGAACATTGTATTTTTCACCCCATCTTACAACTGCACCATTGATGAAATCAATTTCCGTTTTTTGACCTTTTTCTAAACTCTGTAGTATGGAGGTCTTAAACTCATCGGGTAACCCTTCTGATGCTTTAAACCATGCTTCCTTAGGATCCTTAATGGACAGCGTCACACCACTTGCCTCTGCTACCGTTATTGTCTCTGCGACAGCTGCCACTGCACATTCCTCGATTTCTTTCACCTTGTACAATCCACCATAAGTTAACTTGGTGATACCGCTCAAGGCACCAGTAGCCACGTTAATCAAAAGCTTATCCCATGTCATCCCAACGATATTAGAACTAATGGTGGTTAGTAAACCTGCACGATTAAATTCATCAGCTACCTTGGTTATCCGTTCGGTGGTTGTACCATCAAATTCTCCAATATAGGTATACTTATTTTTAGTACCAGCAATTACATGTCCTGGTCCTAGCAGCACGCCACCCACATATGTTTTGGCACCAATTAACCGTTCCTTCCCAACTACCTCAGCAAGAGTTTCATCATTACCAAGACCGTTTTGAATAGACATCACAAGGGTGTTGTCGCCAATGATGGCACCTGCACCTTCAATGGCTTGTCTTGTATGAAAGGATTTTACCAATACGATAATGAGATCTGCTGGCCCAATCCCTGTGAAATCCCTTCTCGCCTCAACCTTAACAGTTCTATCCGTTGAGCCTTCTCTGAGCAGTAATCCTCGCCTGTTGATCTCATTGATGTGATCTGCCCATTGGTCTATTAAATAAACTTCAGAGCCTGCCTCCGCCAACACTCCACCAATAGTACTGCCTAATGCACCAGAACCAAGAACGCAAATTTTCATTTTCATCACACTCTCTCAGCCCATGTAGAACTCTCAACTCTATGCTTCAAAGTCATACATGATCTTTTTATTTTTCCCAATAAATGCATGCCGGACTTTATTCCTCATGACATTTTCCCTCTTTAATATGAATAAGCAAAGTTTTATCCTTGCCTATTTTTTAACCCAGCAACAATAGTGGAAATTGTATCTGTCATCATGCCAATAGGTTCTTCTGCTCCTGTCCATAAAGAAAAGGCTTTTGCCCCTTGATTAATGACCATTCCAATTCCGTTCAAAGTTTTACATCCTTTTTCTTCGGCATCAAGCAGGAATTGGGTTTTGGAAGGATTATAAGTTAAATCCACTACAAATAATTCTTCACGTAAATGTTTCTTGTTAACAGGAGTTCTTTCAAGATATGGGTACATACCCACCCCAGTAGCATTCACTAAAACATTACTATCAGCTATATATTGGGGATATAACGTTTCATCAAATGTTACAAATTCCGCACATTCAGAAATTTTGCAATTAATATCGTTTACGAGAGACAAACTAGCTTCATTCACTTTGTCCACTATATATATTTTTTTTGCACCTTTAAAGGCTAATGTAGAACTTACAGCCCGTGAAGCTCCACCTGCTCCAAGAATAAAAAATGTATTTTTACTAAGATCCACATTGGTTTCACGAAGCAGAGCCCGTACAAAACCTTCCCCATCCGTATTATAGCCTTTCAGCTTACCATCTTTGATGACAACAGTATTTACTGATCCTATTTTCTGTGCCAATTCATCTACTTCATCTAGATATTCCATGATCTCAATCTTGTTAGGCTTTGTAACATTAAATCCAGCAAAATTCATATTTCTAATGCCTGTTACAACTGCTTCCAACTTATCATTTTCAACTTCTATGGGAAAGTAAAAATAATCCAAGTTTAACTTTCCGAAAGTTTCATTGTGCATTTGAGGAGAAAACGTTTGTTTTAAAGGATAACCAAGTAAACCTACCAATTTAGTATCTACTGTAATCATTCATATGTCACCTTTCCTCTATGTTTACTATATTCCCATTCGAAAAATGTCACTATTCTTGAACCTTAAATAAGAATAAATTTTAAAATATGTTGAGCTACAACACACAATTCATTTTTTTGATTATATACTTCCATTTTAGCAAATGATTTTAGATTTTCTTGATCTATTTCACTAATTGTGTATTTCGCGGTAACCGTATCGCCAAAGAATACTGGCTTGATAAACCGTAATCGGTCATAGCCATAAGACATACTAGGGATGGGTGATCTTGCCTGCACTTGTATCATGGTAGAGGCAGTGCAACCCAGTGCAAAAGTAAGCACACCATGTACAACTCTCGTTTTATAAGGAGTTGTCTTCATAAATTCTTCGTTCATGTGCATTTGACTAAAATCCCCAGTGATCCCTGCGAATAAATATACATCGGATTCACTGATAGTTTTTGTGAAGGAAATAGTGTCACCAATTTCAAATGGTACTTTGTTACTCACAATATTGTCCCTCCCTTTAAATTTATATGATTTTAACTTATATAACACTGAAGTTTCTTGATATTGTATTATTACTTATGCCACTCACTTTGAATACCCATCGGATCAGGCAAGAATAAACGATAATCCATTTCTTTTAAATCATCAGCAATTTTAGGTCTAAAGCCCATTTGTCCTATAATATCTTTTTCTAAATCCATCCCAGGTGCAATTTCACACAGCTCAAGACCTTCTGGCGTGAGACGGAAGACAGCTCGTTCCGTGATGTAAAGCACTTCTTGACCACGACGCAGAGCGTCTTTTCCGTTGAAAGTAATTTCAGGCACCTGTGATACAATTTTCTTAAATTTACCCTCTTGATTAATCTTCACCTTGCCATCTTCAATTGCTATTTTTAAGCCACCTGCTGTTAATGTACCACTAAAAATAACCTTATCGCTATTTTGACAGATATCAACAAATCCACCTGTACCCATTATTTTGCCATTGAATCTATGTACATTAACATTCCCTTCTTGGTCAGCCTCAGCAAAGCTTAGGAAGCATATATTCAGTCCGCCGCCATCATAGAAGTCAAACTGAGATGGCATATCCAGCATAGCCTGCATGTTGATGCTAGCCCCGAAAAAGATTCCTTGGGCGGAAACGCCACCAATAGGACCAAGTTCCACAGTTAGAGTAAAGTCTTCGTTAACCCCTTCTTCTCGTGCCACTACACCGATGCCATCCGAAATACCTACACCTACATTGCCTACATTGCCAGGAGCCACTTCGAGAAGAGCACGACGGGCAATGACCTTGCGTTCATTAAGAGGAAGAGGTATAACTGCTCCCGTTTCCAATACAAAATCTCCAGACATAAAACGATTCACTGAACCAGAATACAGTTGAGGCTGTTCTGGAACAATGACTATAGCATCAACCAGATATCCAGGAATTTTTACTGACTTCGGATGCAAGGTGCGTGCTTTCACTAGTCGTTGCACCTGAACAATAACGATTCCTCCATTGTTATGGGCAGCTTGGGCCATTGCCAATGCATCCAAGTAAGCAATCTCATCTTCCATGCTGATATATCCTTCAGTATCAGCTGTTGTACCACGAACGATGGCAACATCAGGACGAATAGCTGGATAGAATAACCATTCTTGACCATTTACTTCCATGAGCTGAATAAGATCTTCCTTAGTGTATTCATTGAGCTTTCCGCCCCTTTGCCGCGGATCGATGAAGGTACCCAGCCCCACATGGGTGAGAATCCCTGGGTGACCAGCTGCGGCTGAGCGAAGCAATTGACACATAACTCCTTGAGGAAAATTATAGGCTTCAATCTCATTTCGTTCCGCCATTTCCGCTAGCCGTGGCGATTGCCCCCAATGACCACCGATAACTTTACGACATAACCCTAGTTGAGCAAGAGGAGACATCCCACGATCAGCACGATCACCGAGACCAGTCGAATGTAAAAAAGTTAAATCTCGCGGCTGCTGCGACTTATGAAATCGCTGTGCTAGTGCCTCAATGACCACTGTTGCCTCTGTCAGACCGCCACCTGCACCACAGAATGCAACCGTCGAACCGTCAGGAATGAATGTAACAGCTTCCTCAGCACTAAGTATCGATACCAAATTTCCTTTTCGTAAAGGTTTCACCATAATATTACTCCTCAACAATTATTTTCGTATTACCCCTTCTTCATCTAGATCATCTGTGAATAATTCATCCGCCAAGTAAATATATCATCATCTAGCAACTACAAAACAGAGAATTTTCAGAAGATTTTATATTTTATATCATACAGGGCTTTCTTTTTTTCCGCAATTTCGATTTATAATAGCTATTATTACTATAAAAAATAGGTTTTCGGAAGGTTCATTGATATTGTTATTTTCATCAAATAAACTATAATTGTAAGTAGCGCATCTAAAATTCAGTAAAATGACCGTCTTGCTGAATTAAATCGAATAATTGAATTAGGAGTATCGTTCATGGAATTTCATCAACTTGAGTACTTTCTAGCAGTAGCTAAATATCGAAGTTTCACGAAAGCAGCAGAAGAGATTAATGTATCACAATCATCATTGTCCATTCAAATTGGTAAATTAGAATCAGAGTTTGGGGTTCGCCTGTTTGAAAGAACAACCCGTTCTCTATTCCTAACTACCGTCGGTAAAGAGTTTTTGCCTTTTGCCGAACGCATTATGGAGGATTCGAAGAAAGCAAAAGTCATGATTGAACAATTTATTTCTGCCGATAAGGGTAATATTTTGATTGGTGCCTTCCCAGGATCTCAATATTTTGGCTTTATCGAGCTAGTTTCTCAATTTAAAAAGTTTTTTCCCGATATTCATTTCGATATTTACGAAGCAGAATGTGCTGGTTTAGTCTCTGCACTTAAAGCTCTGGAAATTGATGTCGCTTTTTTGTCACATTTTCATGAAACGGAAGGTATCCATTTTTATCCTTTATATGAAGATCGTCTGGTATTAGTAGTAAACAAAGATCATCCTCTTGCCAGCCGAAATTCTGTAATTCTTGAAGAACTAACCGATGAAGCATTGGTTTTTAACGTTGAAACTACTTTGTACACAAATGTAATCGAAACTTTCAATCGCCTTGGCTTGTGTCCCAACATTGTATTGCGTACTCACGGACATTTGTCTTCGACCTTAGGCTTCGTATCTTCAGGGTTTGGAGCGACTATGATCTCTTCAAAAGTTGCAAAATATTACGCTTATCGAGAGTTGGCTTTCCTGGATATTCAACCTACCATTCCCAGAGCCACTTATCTTGCAGTGCCTACAACCCATGAAAAACGACCGATCATCAATAATTTTGTCAAATTTGTATTACACAATCTTAAACCTAAGGATAGCCGAGCAAACCTATCGATTTAGTATCTACTGTGATGTATACGCCACCTTTTTCTATTCTATTATATTTTCATATTCTCGGCACGGTGTCGTTACTTATGCCACTCACGGTGGATACCCATTGGCTCAGGTAAGAACAAACGGTGATCCATTTCTTTTAAATCCTCAGCAATTTTAGGTCTAAAACCCATTTGCCCTATAATATCTTTTTCTAAATCCATACCAGGCGCAATTTCACACAGTTCAAGACCTTCCGGCGTGAGACGAAAGACAGCTCGTTCCGTAATATAAAGCACCTCTTGACCGCGACGCAGAGCATCTTTACCGTTAAAAGTAATTTCAGGCACTTGTGAAATAATTGCTTGAGAATTCCCCTCTTGATGAATTTTCACTTTACCATCTTCAATTGCTATTTTTAAACCACCTACTGTTAATGTACCGCCAAAAATAACCTTATCGCTGTTTTGACAGATATCAACAAATCCTCCCGTCCCCACTATTTTTCCTTTCAATCGGTGTACATTAACATTTCCTGCTTGGTCAGCCTCAGTAAAATTTAAAAAGCATATATCCAGTCCGCCACCATCATAGAAGTCAAACTGAGATGGCATATCTAACATGGCCCGCATCTTAGCGTTGGCCTCAAATAAGATTCCTTGGGCACAAATGCCGCCAATTGAGCCAATTTCCACCGTTAGAGCAAAGTCTTCGTTAACTTCTTCTTCTCGTGCCACTATATCAATGTCATCAGAAATACCTACACTTACGTTGCCAGGAGCCACTTCAAGAAGAGCACGACGAGCAATGACCTTACGCTCATTAAGAGGAAGGGGTATACCTGCTCTTGTTTCTAACATAAAATCTCCAGAGATAAAACGATTCATTGAACTAGAACACAGTTGGGCTTGTTCTGGAACAACGACTACAGCGTCAACCAGATACCCAGGAATTTTTACTGACTTAGAATGCTTGGTACGTTCTTTCACTATCCGTTGTACCTGGACAATGACGCTTCCTCCATTATTATGGGCAGCTTGGGCCATCGCCAATGTATCTAAATAAGCAATCTCATCGTCCATACTGATATATCCTTCAGTATCAGCTGCTGTACCTCGGATAATGGCTACATCAGGGCGAATTGCTGGATAAAATAGCCATTCTTGTCCATTCACTTCCATGAGTTGGATCAGATCTTCTTTGGTGCGTTCATTAAGCTTTCCGCCCCTTTGCCGAGGATCAACAAAAGTACCCAATCCTACATGGGTAAGAATTCCTGGGTGCCCAGCTGCGGCTGAACGAAGTAATTGACACATGACCCCTTGAGGAAAATTATAGGCTTC
>JARBUM010000266.1 GCA_029239675.1 Pelosinus sp.
GACCAATGTGAGGAGCACCATTAGCCGTTGGCGGTCCATCATAAAAGGTAAAATATTCATTACCTTCATTCATTTGGAAATTCTTTTGGATAACATCTTTTTCATTCCAGAGAGTAAGAATGGATTTTTCCATTGCTACAAAATTATTTTTAGGATCAACCTTTTTATACATAGTAAAAACTCCTTTTATCAATATACCTACTACTTCCTCTAATAAAAAAAACTCCGCCCTGTTCAGGACGAAGTTCACCTTCGTTATACCACCTTTTAACAATTCATTCAGGTACTACCATACCCTATCCTTTAACGCAGGATTACGAATTGACTTACTAGAAGGTTCAGTCATCAGCTCTCAGGTGATTTTCTTCCGATTATCCTGGCAGGTTCTCAGCACCCCCTGCTCTCTGTACATTCAAAATCATGAATACTCTTCCTGATCATAGCTTTTTAGATATCTCTATTAAAATCTTATTAAAAGTATACGTCCTGATTTTTATAACCTGATTTTTATAATGTCAATAGTCATATAATCAACCGTACACCGCCTAATTCAGCAGAACTATATTTGAACTCACCCCTTGGTGAGCCAATGAACATAAAATTAGGAGGGATACTCCATTTTTGTGACAATTCTTGTATCAGTTCTGGACCAAACTCACCTCGATAAACGACAAATTCAATTTTTACCTCTGGATATATACGGCCAAGGAAATGAATGTCTTCTGCCAAACCAGGCAAAACATCAACGCCCTCCCTAAGAACATTCACAATTTTGATGCGATCGGTGTGTTCATTATCTCTAACATATAGCATTGCCAGATTCAGATTTGCTAAATCTCCTCCTCGGGTAAAGAAAACAATCTGTTGAGAATTAATTTCATCTATATTGTCTTGAAGTCCTTGCGTAAGAGCCTTAGCTACCCCAGTAATTTTGTTGCTCACAGCTCTTACAATAAATAAACTCGCCGTCAAGAGGCTAATACGATTCAGCATTACAAGTACAATAACCAGCGTTGGCAAAAAATACTTCAAGAAGATTCCCACATATGCAGGATTCATGATAACAGTGCCAGAAATAGCCGCCACTACAGCACTAATTGCGAAAATAGCCGTCAGCCAGGAAGCTTTTACTGGGCGTTTGAGTCCACTCCTTCTCACCTTTAATAATAAATTGCCAATACCAAATAAAGTCATGACTGACAAAAAAGAAATGGTATACACACCAGCTAATGCCGCCAACTTTCCGCTAGTCGCCAAGAGAACAGACACACATAGCAGAAAAAAGACAATTACAATACGATACTGGGTTCCATATCGGTTTACTCTTAACAAATACTGCGGTAAGCATCGGTCTAATACCATACGATGTACTAAGCCAGTAACACCTACATAAGAAGTCAATACAGCTCCGCTCAAAACTAACGCAGCGTCGATGGCCACCAGACCAGCCAGCCACTCTCCCCCGGATAATACGCCCATATTAGAAAGTAAGGCTTCTTGATGAAGACGAATCTCGTAGATCGGCAATAATGCTAATGCTAAGAAAGCAAGTAATGGATTAATAGCTGTCACAGCTACCCACATATTGCGTAATGTTTTTTGAAAAACACCAGGTGCTTGTTCTTCGACGAAATTCGCTGAGCTTTCAAAACCTGAGATTCCCAGCATTGCTGCTGAAAATCCAAAAAATAAAGCAGTACCGATGCTGCCTTCCATCGGTAATTGAAAATTTTCCATAAAAATAGCGGACCCAGAGTTGTAAAAAAGCCATAGAGAAGACAGAATCAAGATTCCTATGGTAGATAAATGTAAAAGAAATATCCCCGTGGCAACTTTCGCCGACTCGCTGATCCCCAAAATCATCAATAACATAAAGACAGCTAACAATGCACCTGTAGCAGGTATAATCGGTAGATTATGCCACATGGTTTGTAAATAATGCATCGCCTCATTAGCAGAAATAACGGCTGTTGCCATATAAGAAAGCAGGGTAAAGCATGCCGCTATAGATGCCACCAATTTACTTGTCGTATTGAGTAATGCATTATATGCTCCCCCATTTAAGGGCAACGCCCCTACAACTTCTCCATAAATACTTCGATAAAAATAAAGAACAATAGAAACCATTAACAAAGAAACCCATGCCCATTTTCCCGCATAAACAATCGACAATGCAGAAACATAAAGACAAGACGATGTAATATCATTGCCACAAATGGCTGTAGCAGCTAACTCTTTAAGCTTACTAGTCGTTTTTTGTTTCATAGTTACCCCCTTCACTAGCTTTTTACTGCAACTAAACATAATGTTATGTAGTATCATCTTACATCAGTATAACACTCCCATTACCTTCATAATTAGCAGTGGTTGGTTTGTAATACACCTTGCAAAAATCATAATCCTGGTGGAAAAATTTGTACAACATATATATCTCAATCCCTATTATAGCACTTATCGCATCGTACTATCCACGGCACATACGCAGTTTAGTATTCTTTTGTATTTCTAAAAAAAATGGTTATAATACGGAATATAATGGAACGCTATCAATGAAAACAAATATAAATAGTTTACTAAAAATAATCTATATGAACACTAAAGGAGGTACAATACTATGGAAGA
>JARBUM010000018.1 GCA_029239675.1 Pelosinus sp.
GTAATAATACATCTTTCATTCCTCCAAGGTTAAAAGGCAGTAAAGGCCATAAATAGGGAATACCAAAGGATTTTGTGGTAGCCATCACAATGAAAATTGCAACTAGACCAACTAATAAACCTGGCAATTTGAAAAAGATAACTAATAGCAATAATATAGCTCGAAAAAATCGTATTGCCATAGCAAATTCTATACTTGGTGTAGCAAAAGCACCAACAGCTGCTACTGCAGTATAAAAGATAATTTCATTACCGAATAGCCCCACTTTAGTAGCAAATTCACCTATCATAAAAGCACCTATAAATCCAAGGGCTGTAGATTGTGCAGACGGCACGTGAACGGTAGCCATACGTACCAATTCTACTCCTAATTCCGCTAGGATAAATTGAAATCCAAGAGGTATAATTCCTGGATCGCGGGGCCCAAGAAATGCCAAAGCTTCCGGCAACAAATGACGTTGTAATACCAATGCTAACCATAATGGTGGTAACAATAAGGATAGGAAAACTCCTAATAATCGTACCATACGAAGATAGGAGCCGATAACAACATGTTGATGAAATTCTTCTACATGTTGTACATGATGCCAGAAGGTGGTAGGTAGAATCATAATATTAGGTGAAGTATCAATCACTAAACAGACATGACCTTCTAGTAGGTGAACGGCTGCCACATCTGGGCGCTCTGTATAACGTACCTTAGGTAACGGATTCCATTTACTTCCGCCTACAATAAACTCCTCGATTGCTTTTTCTGCCATGGGTATACCATCAATATTGATTGTATTTAATCGTTCTTTCACAATGTCGACTAATTTAGGATCCGTTATATCTTTAATATAGGTTACTGCAACATCTCCTTGTGAGCGTAGTCCTATCTTGACAATTTCAAATCTCAACTGGGGGTCACGCAGGCGTCGTCTAATTAATGCCGTATTAAAAGCTAATGTTTCAACAAAGGAGTCTCTGGAACCCCTTGTTACTTTTTCAATTGTAGATTCACTAGGCATTCTAGCTGGATAAGATCTAGCATCAACTACTATTAATTCCTCTTCACCATCTACTAGAAATAATAATTCACCTGATAACAGACTTGTAACTGCATCATTCATATTATCTATTAATTTTACCTGAGAATGAGTAGCTCTAGTATAAAACAGTTTCTGTAGTGTATTGATTGATAGCTCGTCTGGATTTAGGGTAATCATATCTTGAAAGACATTAGTCAGCAGTACATCGTTAGTCATCGCATTAATGGAAAAAGATGCTGCACGTTTACGGCCTACTTTATATTCACGAAAGATAACATCAAAACTTTCCCCTACTCCTAATAAATCTTTTAGATAATTAATATTATGATCTAAATCTTTCTCAATTTTCTTTTGTTCGCCCATATTCAATACCACTCCGTTTTAAAATCTCTTCAATTGCTTTGCGTGTTATAGGTGCACCTCGCCCAATATCATCAGCCCTATCCATTTTTCCAATATCTCCCACGCCGACAATAAAAGGTATATCCACATGGTTAAGTACGTCTACTGTATCGCCAGTTATAATAGACTTGTTTTCATGTGGCTTCTTGCAAACACCATTTTTATCAACGGAATGATTTACGATATCACCTCTGCTGGTAATGCATTCATCAGCAGCAATTCCTGCAATACCGGTAGTATTGGATGCTACAGCAACTGCTCCTAATACTTCAATATCAGGATGTGTAGCTACATATTCCATTGCAACCTCTCCATTACCTTTGTGGCGACTTCCTCGATCATCAAACATAACTAATACAGGATCATGATGAACTGTTTGTAATAATTTCACAATTTCCTTTCCACTTATGGGAGTAGGATTCCCACCAGATGCTGAAATACAACGAAGGCCTAAAGATGTAGCAATTTCTTCTACTACATTCTGTGCAACTCTATCTCCATCTGTAATTAAAATAACTCTTATTTTTGGGGGCAACGTTTTCACCTCATGATTTTTTTATATTTTCTTTACTTAGTAAATGACTAATATTGGTAACTACTTTTTCACTTTTGGTGATAACCTCTTTAAGTTTCTGCAAGCTACTTTCTAACTCGTTCGCTAGTTCATATTGCGTTTGAGCCAACACCTGGCTAACAGTTTGGGCAGCCATAGAATCCTGTTGTTGCTGCTTTATGTCAGATTTTTTCGCATCATCATTTTGTGAATTCAAAGAACTGTCTTCAGTATTGTTACTTTGCAACATTGAACTTACCAATTTTTTTAGCTCTTCTACTATTTGTTTATCATCTTGTTGTTTTCTACAACCACCTTTTGTCGACATTCCGATTTCTTCCTGTTGAGTAGTTTTTTTGCTTGAAGATTTATTACTACTTTCATTATCAGATGAGCTTTTTATTTCTTCTAAATTACTATTAAGTTTTTCTAATAATGAAATAACATCTTTAGTTATAAAACTATCAGAATTATTACTGACCTTGGCTTGAGCTTGAATAAACCCTTGAGCCATATCTGCGATTAAACTGTTAGTGTCACATTTTATATAATCATGTATGCTTTTCTCATCATCTTTTATCTTTTGCTCCTCATCTAATTTTCCATAATGTATAGAACGCCGTGAAGCTCGTTTCTCCATGGTTGCACACCTCACATAAAAATCTTCCAGATACTAATAAGACCAGCCAAAATACATAAGCGAAAATTAATTACTGCAAAAGGAAATTTAAGGCTACTAATAGGATTTATTAGACGAGATGTTGGCTCAAAAGCGATACCTCCAGCAAGAGAGCTCACTATATAATTCGTTAAGGATCCGCTAAGAACAAGCACTACTCCTAAAAGGCTTGCATTATAATTGGTGGCTGTGATTGTACCAAAAGCACCGGCTGCCACAATCGTATCTATTTGTCCATGTAAAAAAACTGTTATTAAGATTTCTCCTAATGCATGCAAACACACCGCGAGTAAGACATAATGCGGATAGCGTATTCCAATTAGAAGGACTGTTGTTGCTACGCCAATAAGGTCTATTATTAGCATTATCCGCCCTTGCCTTTAGGGTTAAATAACACAGCCATAAAAAAACCAAAGACTACAGCGGCCATAATTCCGGTAGCTGTTGCCTTAAGAGCGCCGCTGAAGATTCCCAGAAATCCAAAATTATTTATATCTTCAATTGTGCCTGTCACTAATGCATGGCCAAATCCTAATAATGGTACTGTTGCGCCAGCACCAGCTATATCTACCAAAGGTTGATATAATCCTAATCCGCTTAATACTCCTCCTAATACCACAAATAATACTAATACATGGGCGGGTGTTAAAGCTGTTAAGTCCATCAATAATTGTCCAATAACACATAGCCCTCCACCAACAACAAAAACCATTATATATAAAGACGTAATAATCTCCTCCTTTGCTAGATCATATTCATTACATTTCTATCGATACTGCATGAGCAATGCAAGGAATCGATTCTTTTTGTTGATATGACGTTGTACTATGTAAACTACCTGTTCCTAAGAAAAGTATTTTCTTCAACTTACTAGTCATTAGCCTTTTATATATGAAACCACATAATACAATTGCTGAGCTGGCACATCCACTAGCACCTGCATGAGCATCTTGTTCTTCACTATAAATCATACAGCCACAATCCTGATAGTTAGCCGAGATATCGACCCCTTTTTCTTGTAGCAATTGTATAACTAAGTCTCTTCCTACACTTCCTAAATCACCAGTAAAAATCATATCATAATAAGTGGGTACTCTCTCAGTATCTTGAAGATGTTGCCATATTGTATCAACGGCAGCTGGTGCCATAGCTGGCCCCATTGCATTTGGGTCTTTGATACCATAGTCAACAACCTTACCAATTGTTGCAGTGGTAATACGTGGACCATTCCCTAATTTAGATACTACCACGGCCCCTGATCCTGTTACTGTCCATTGTGCACCTGGCGGCCTCTGTACTCCTAACTCATTAGGAAATCGGTATTGACGTTCAGCAGCATCATGGTGACTAGAAGCTGCAGCCACAATCTTGTTAAAGAAACCACCATCTAGTAATATAGCACTTAGTAACATGCCTTCTACCATAGTAGAGCATGCTCCATAAAGTCCTAAGAATGGTCTCTTTAAATTTTTCATTGCAAAATGTGTACTCATTAACTGATTCAACAGATCACCGGCAAAGACACAATCAATATCCTCCATTTCACTATTTTCTTTCGCTACAGCTTTTTTAATAGCATATTCCATCAAGTAAGATTCACACTGTTCCCAACTGGCTAAGCCATTTAAATTATCTGGCATAATATAATCAAAATAGCCTTGTAACAATCCTTCTCCTTCCATAGGACCAACAATATTTGCAGTGCTCGTAATTATTGGTGGATTTGCAAAAACAACACTTTGCATACCTTGCTTTTTATTCATCCAATCTACCTCCTATTGCCTTATCCAATAAATCAAACCAATTATGAAAGCAGTTACCATTCCATATACTAATACTGGTCCAGCAATAACAAACATTTTAGCACCAACACCAAACACATACCCTTCCCGCTTGAATTCCATAGCTGGTGCCACAATAGAATTTGCAAATCCAGTTATGGGAACTATAGAACCTGCTCCAGCTCGTTTGCCTAAATCATCATACAGTCCTAAACCTGTGAAAAAGGATCCTAGGAAGACTAAAATTGCTGTCGCATAAGCAGATGCATCTTTTTTTGATAAACCTAATCCTTCAAAATAATCAGCAATTAATTGACCTAAAATACAAATCAATCCACCAACTACAAAAGCCCAACAGATATTTTTAAATAGTGGAGGTTTTGGGGTAATGTTATCTACTTTATTCTGATATTCTAGTTGCTGCATTTTTTCTTGTGTTTGCTCTTGCTTCTTATTTATTTCATTAGTCATATTGTCACCCTTTTTAAGATTATAAGTTCTATGTTGAGCAATTTTATAATTTAGTCTTTTCTTATTTTGACCACCCAAATCTGAAATATGCATTTTACTAAAATAAAAGTTGATTTATAAAGAAAAGAGCACCGTTAAGGTACTCTTTTTTCCTAACAATTTATACATTAATGATTTACTTTAAATGCAACTTTTACGTCAGCCTTGTATTCAGCAATATGTCCATTATCAATATTAGCAGTAAAGTTAGTTACTTCAACACCTAGTATGTCATCTATTGATCTAGATGCTTCCATCACTGCGTTGTCAACTGCATCTGTCCAGTTATGGCTAGATGTTCCAACTAACTCAATAACTTTTACAACCATGCCATTACCTCCTTGATTAAATTATATGTTTCCCTTATAGTTTGTACATAACTCCCTGTTTTATACTTATTACCTAGGTGTAATTTACGCTTTTTACTGAAAACTTTCGTAATTTTTAAAATAAAAACAATTAATTATCGTTCATGTAGAAAACTTGTTTTGCTCGCACAGGCGTTTGATGAGGAAAATCACCGTAAAGGAAAACCCAGGTAAATATACTACTACTCAGTGCTACAATCAAGGCTATAATAATATATCTTTTTTTATTACGCATAAACTCACCTCTTTTCTTTATTATGCCTATTTTTTATAAAAAAATTAGACCTCTATCTATGAGGTCTAAATAAATTCCTTCATTAATTTTAAAGCATATTTTTCAATTCTTGATATTTGAACTTGGGATAAGCCTATAATTTCAGCTACTTCAGCTTGTGTCTTATCGGCAAAAAAACGTAAATGAATCACAATACGTTCTTTCTCTGGCAAACGTAGTAAAATTTCCTTTAAAGCTAATTTATCAAAGTAAGCGTTATCCTCGTCCTCACAATATTTTATTTGGTCAAGTAAAAGTATTGGATCACCATCATCATGAAAAACGCTAGCGTATAATGAGGTTGGTACCTGAATAGCTTCCAAAGCTGCCACAACTTCTTGAGGTACTAAACACAAATCATTTGCAACTTCACTTATTGTTGGATCTCGTCCTAATATTCCTTGTAATCGTTCCTGTGTACGGTGCACCTTATATGCCAATTCTTTTACTGGGCGACTAACCTTCACTGGATTATCATCTCGAATAAATCGTCGTATTTCTCCAATAATCATTGGCACAGCATAAGTAGAAAACTTAACATTAAATTTAGTGTCAAAACGTTCAATTGCTTTCACCAAGCCTATACATCCTAATTGAAACAAATCATCCCATTCATAGCCTCGATTCGTAAAACGATGCACCACGCTTCGCACCAGATTGATATTATTCTCTAAGATATACTCCTTAGCAATCTGGTCACCAGCTTGTGCTTTATGTAGCAAGTTTTTAATTTCTTCATCTTCAAGCATGGTATCCCACCTAATGCTCTGTCGTAAGCAAAGTTTTTTTCACCATTCTCACAAGTGTACCCTTATTGATTTCTGACTCAATATAAAGTTCATCCATGAAAGACTCCATAAATGCAAATCCCAAACCCATACGTTCTGGATCGCTAGAATAAGAGGGCTGGCGTGCTAATGCAATATCAGCAATTCCTTTACCATGATCAACAATGATATATTCCAATTGATCTTCATATAAAGTCATCGTGATTTCAATTTCTCCATCCTGATACTCATATCCATGTATAACAGCGTTTGAAACTGCTTCTGATACAGCAACCTTTATTTCCTCGATCTCATTTAAAGTAAAATCGACCTGAGCTGCAAAAGCAGCAGCACTCACCCTGGCAATACCAACGTTTTCGCTAAGACTTCGAATTCTCATAGTAATTTGATTTTTTATTGCCATGATGCCCTCCTCATAAACATTCTAGTGCTTCTTTCTCTGAATGATATAACTTAATGATTTTTAATAATCCGGATAATTCAAAAATCTGTAATACTTGTGGCTGAATCTGAGTAGCAGACATAATACCACCTAAACCACTAATCTTTTTATAACGTCCTAATAAAACGCCTAAACCTGAACTATCAATAAATTTTACCGCTTCTAAATTAAATAAAACATGTTTTACGCCGCTTGATTCTAATGCATTATCTACTGTTTCTCTAAACTCAGTAGCAACATGCATATCCAACTCTCCTTCGACCTTTACTAATAAAACACCTCGTTTCAATGAAGTGACTATATTCAATATATTTTCCTCCTCTTTTTAACTCTGCTACTATTATTCTTCAGCAGGAAAAATTTTCCTGCTGAAGAAATAAAAAAAGCGGAATATTTTCCGCTTTCCTGAAATATTATACTAATTATGTTATGGAAAATAAATTAGTAATCATATTTTGTAATGTCTTCATTAAACTTGCTTTTTCAATATTCTTTTCCGCCACTAAGTCTATTTTTCCGATTTCTTTACCATCTCGTAATACTAAAAATTCACCACATTTTTGGCCTTTAATTATAGGAGCTGTTACAGATGTTTCAGCTACTATTTTCTTTTGTAAATTTTTGCTTTCACCTTTACCTAATAATAGTGTTAAATCTTCAGAAGCAACCAACTGAAGTTCCTTTTCCATGCCTTTATTCACTTTTACTCTTTCAGCTAATGCACCAGAATTTATGATAGGCATTGCTGTAAAATTAGCAAAACCCCAGTCTAATAATTTGATACTTTCTCTTAAATGAGACCGTGGCTCAGGCGTAGCGAATACAACGGAAATCAATCGCAGACCATCGCGTTTCGCTGTACCTGCAAAACAATATTGGGCTTCTTGTGTCCAACCAGTTTTTAACCCGTCAGCACCTTTATACCACCATAATAGCTTATTGGTATTTACTAACCAATTTTTACCGTCTCGTAGCCAATATTCTTTAATGCTGCATAGCTCCATATAGAAAGGATGTTTTACTGCTTCTTTAGCAATTAAGGCTGTATCAAAAGCACTCATATAATGATTAGGAGCTGGTAGGCCATTTACATTTGCAAAAAGAGTGTCTTTAAGTCCTAAGCTATTACTTCGTTGATTCATGGCCTCAACAGCAGCTTCTTGACTTCCATATATATGTTCCATAACAGCAACTGCAGCATCATTGGCACTAACCACAGCCATAGCAATCATTAATTCATGTAAGGTCAATTGCTCACCAGGTTCTAACCATATTTGTGAGCCACCTTGGTGCCAAGCATTCTCAGTAATCATTACAGGATCTGTTAGTTTTACTTTCCCTTGTTCTACAGCTTCTACTGCCAATAGCAAAGTCATTGATTTTGTAACACTTGCTGGCGGCAAACGCTTGTGAGAGTCCTTTTCAAACAAAACAGTCCCATTACCATCCATTAAAACTGCTGATTGCGCAATTGTTTCAAATCCTGCACCTACTGCTTTCTTATTTTCGGTTGCTTGTGAAATATGGTTGAAAGCACTTGAGAAAACCAGTAAACATAGAAGAATAATTATTATTTTAGATTGGCCTAATCGAAACATATGCAAAACACTCCTTTCATCTTTTTTTTAGCTTCTCCAAGATAAAAACCAATTACACTGGAAAATTAACAATAAAAAAAGACTAGTTAAACTAGTCTCTATTAGGATATTAAATTTATGTGGCTTGAAACCCACGTTGATCAATTATACCTAGAATCAGCTTGGTTTTAGGTATGTAATCATTGCCAATTGTTATAGCATTTGCCAGTAATTCTTGAACTTCTTTTATCCTAGTTTCATCATTCCCATGAATTGTGCACAGAAGTTGACCTTTTTTAACAAAATCACCTACACGCTGTTCTAGCATAATACCTGCAGACAAATCAATTTTTTGCCCTTTATATTCGCGGCCTGCCCCTAATCGCATAGCACAATAACCAAGTTGCCCAGCATCAATCTTTTGTATAAAGCCTTCATCAGTGCAGACTACCCTAGTTTTAATTTTTGCTTGCGGTAATTTTTTTCCATTGCCCACAATATCCACATTTCCACCTTGGGCAGCAATAAATTCTTTAAACTTATTTAATGCCGTCTTGTTGGTTATTAATTCACATAATATTTTATAACCAACATTGACATCAGACTCAATACCAGCCATATTCAGCATCTGCGCGCCTAAAACCAAGCAAACGTGTCTTAGAGATTTCTCGCCACGCCCATCTAATATAGCAATTGCTTCTTCTACTTCTAAACTATTGCCGATAGCTTGTCCGAGAGGTTCATCCATACTACTTAAGACTGCTCTAGTTTCCCGCCCCACCAATTGGCCGATATGAACCATGGTCTCAGCTAACGTAATAGCATCTTTTACATTTTTCATGAAGGCACCATTACCAACTTTTACATCAAGAAGAATCTTGTCAGCACCAGCAGCAATTTTTTTACTCATAATTGAAGAAGCGATAAGTGGGATACTTTCAATCGTAGCAGTAACATCACGTAGTGCGTATATTTTACCGTCAGCTGGTGCAATATCAGCACTCTGTCCGATTATGGCCACATTATGTTTCTGTAAAATGCGAATAAACTCGTCCTGTGATAACGTTGTCTTAAATCCAGCAATCGCTTCTAATTTGTCAATAGTTCCACCTGTAAAGCCTAATCCTCTTCCAGACATTTTTGCTACAGGTACTCCTGCTGCTGCTACTAATGGTGCCAATACTAAAGTAGTTGTGTCTGCAACACCACCAGTACTGTGCTTATCAACTTTGACACCAGGTATAGCACTTAAATCAATCATGTTACCTGATTTCGCCATGGCCATGGTTAAAGCTGCAGTTTCTTCTATAGACATCCCTTTAAGGAAGATTGCCATTAACCATGCCGCCATCTGATAGTCAGGTATCTCATCTTTGGTATAAGCTTCAATAAAATGATGAATTTCTAAATCTGTATGCATAAAGCCATCACGTTTTTTCGTGATGACATCTAATATTCGCATTTAATTTCTCCTCAAGATTTCTTGTAAAATCCCATCTGGTTAAACAGGAAAAGGGTTACATACTAGACATCCTGCCATTTTACCAAAACTTTCATTAGTTATGTAAGTCATTTAGCACCCAAATTGGCTCAATGGACCCTAATCCTATTTTCCCCAATAAAAATAGAAAAAATTCTTCACGCTGTCGAGCAATATTAGTTAACATATTAGCAAAAACTCCATAGTAAAATACATTAGGCAAAGTACTGCTTTCTACACTATCTAATACTACAACAATCACTCGTTTGAACATTGTAATATCTCCTTATTCACAAAACCTTACGCCATTTGTATTACTATGCTCGAGGATGTGTTTTATCATACACTTCTTTTAAACGATTTTTCGTAACATGGGTATAAATTTGTGTAGTAGAAATATCTGCATGACCCAGCATTTCTTGTACAGAGCGTAAATCGGCACCATTTTCTAACAAATGTGTTGCAAACGAATGACGCAACGTATGCGGAGTAATCGCTTTATTAATATCAGCTTCTTGAGCGTATTTCTTTATTATTTTCCAGAAACCTTGTCTCGTTAAGCGATTCCCATGATGATTAACAAATAAAGCAGCTTCTTCATATGTTCGTATTAATTTAGAACGTCCTTTTCCAATATAATCCTGTACACATTTAGCAGCTATGGATCCTAAAGGTACAATGCGTTCTTTAGCACCTTTGCCATAACACTTTATATATCCCATATCTAAATTGACATCTGAAATATTTAAAGAGATTAACTCAGATACCCTAATACCTGTTGCATATAAAAGTTCTAACATAGCTTTATCTCTTAATCCTGTAGGTAAAAAACCGCTAGGTTGTTTTAAGAGCTCTTCAACCTCTGTAATGCTAAGAACCTTTGGCAATTTTTTTTCAAGCTTTGGTGACTCAAGATTAGCAGCAGGATCCTTTTCCAAATAACGCTCTCTTACTAAATATTGATAAAATGATTTTATAGCAGCAAGATTACGTGAAATAGTAGAAACTGCTCGCCCTTTAGATTGAAGGCTGCTTAAATAACTGAGGATGGTAGTGCGATTAGAGTCTTTCAAAATTTCCATATTGCCATTTTGTAAATACATTTGAAATTGATGTAAGTCACGACCATATGATTCCAGCGTATTTTGTGCTAAGCCTCTTTCAACTGCAAGATAGTTAATAAACTCATTAACATAACCTTCCATTTTTACCACCCTTTTTTTACTTTTCCAATAATTAATTCACAACAATTCTTTCTATCTTATTAGTCCTTTATTCCACATAATATTCACTTTTCCTGTCTATTATTTACAAAATCCATCTATTAGGATATTTTTTTTTGTCAATCCCAACTATACACAGTTTCTAATGTCCATGCCTACCCTCATAGGCTTATCAAATATATGTTCCTGACGTATCTTTTCTTCTTGAGGACTTAGATACCATAATATACTTAATAATTTAGGTAAAATATAAAAAACTATAATTAATAAGATTACAATTTTTGCATAGAGTTTGCTTTTTTTTATTATACTCTGTCCTGAAAAGTTAATTACCATTTTCCTGCAACCTCCTAATTAGCTTAACTTAATATTATGCTTATTCACTATCTAGCTAGTTTATTCAACTATAAAAAAAATGAGGACTGTAAAATTTACGGTCCTCATAATTATTGCCTGCAATTTAAGATATCGAATAACTAAACACTACTGTTTTGTTAATAAAGTTGCTGCTAATTTCATAAATACAGGTGAAATATATACTTCTAGTAAAGCTGCAAAGAGCATGATAATTAATAATATCATACACACCATAGTGTATCGCATTGCTTCATACCATATATTAATCTTACTATAAGTCTTACGTCGCACTAACATGAGGGAAAACGTAGTTGCAGATACCCCTAATACCAAAATTACTGGGACAGCAAACAAATTATGAGGTAGCACTGAGGCAATAGCAAATAATAATCCTCTCATAACATATTCATTTATTAAAAAACCAACAGTAAAGCCAATAATAAAACCACGCGTAAATAATATAAATAATACAAAAGGGATACCGATGATAGTGAAACCTAAAATCCACATTATCACAACCGTCTTGATATTATTAAACATTACCATACCAATCATATTTCCTGAGGACACAGCATCTTCATTCCCCTGAGACAGTCCAGTGAAAAAGATATGCAAATAATTAATTAGTTCGCTTTTTTGTTCATCAGGAAGTATTTTTACTGCCAATGCACCCACTACTATTCCAATAACAAAAATAAGAATCATAAAAAAATAAGCGACAATATTTGCTTTCAGATAAACGCCAAAGTTTTGACGAAGATAACCCAGCATGCGAACGTCCTCCCTGCTTCTTCTGTTATGATATATGACAGATTCGCTGAGTTTATACCTTATTTGTCCACTTAATCTTTACAACAGTAGCGTGCACATTCATAAAGTAGAACTTTTCTCATATTCTACAAAGGAGAAAAAACTGTTTTTATATCTTTGCCAATAATAATGCCAGCATGCTTTTAGCATCATTAATTCTTCCATCAGCAATCATAGTCTTAATTTCCTCTTTTGAATAGACTTCTACATCTAAGAATTCATCTTCATCTGGATGCGGATTGGATAATGTCAAATTTTCAGCAATGTAAAGATGTATCACCTCATTGGTAAAACCAGGTGTAGTATAAATAGATGCTATCTTTTTGATATGTTCTGCCACATAGCCTGTTTCTTCTTCTAGCTCTCGCAATGCGCATGTATCAGGATCTTCACCTTTGTCTAATTTTCCAGCTGGCACTTCTAAGAGTGCCTTGCCAATCGGATAACGATATTGTCGAACTAATACAATATTTCCTTCTTGGGTAACAGGTACAACAGCGACTGCTCCTGGATGCTTAATATATTCTCTTGAGGCTTCCTTACCATTTGGTAACTCTACTTTATCAGAAAACACATTAAGTAAATTACCTTCAAAAACTACTTTTGAAGTTAAAAATTTTTCTATTAAGTGACTCATTATCATTCCTCCAAGTAATTAAGCTTAATTAAGCTGTAAATTTCCATAAGTAACCTATTCATGCTTTTTATAAAGAAATCCTGCCTTATTATTTACGAAAAACCTTGTAACAACTCTTATTTTATAAAAATTATTATAATAGTTTATATTTTGCTAAAAAGCTCTATAAAACTAGATTAAGCTAGTTTTATAGAGCTTTTATTTACAAAATCAGCTTATGAAGTTTTAATTTTCAGAAAAAATTCGTGATGCTTATACTCGCATTTCCAATCTCAATTTATCAGCAATCATTGCCATAAATTCAGAATTCGTTGGTTTCCCTTTTTCTAATTTAACAGTATAGCCAAATAAACGATTAATCATATCCATATTTCCACGACTCCATGCAACTTCAATGGCATGTCTAATAGCTCTTTCTACACGGCTAGGTGTAGTAGAATATTTCTCAGCAATCATAGGATACAAAACTTTAGTTACAGCACCTAATAAATCAATTTCAGTTATAATCATCATAATTGCATCACGCAAATATTGATATCCTTTAATATGAGCAGGAATTCCAATCTCACGAATAATATTAGTCACTTCCACATCAACTGGTCGAGCTTTTATAGCTTGTGCTACCACTGGACGTTGTGCTGTAATAGTAGTAGCTAGCTGTCTGATTCTGCTGGCCAGCACATCCATATTAAAGGGCTTTAATATGTAATAATCAGCGCCTAACTCTACTACACGCTGAGTAATACTTTCCTGACCAAAGGCGGTTAACATAATTATTTTAGGCCGTTTGGCAGATAATGTATTAAGACGCTCTAGTACGCCGATTCCATCAAGATGCGGCATTATTATATCTAATATTACCACATCAGGATTCTTTTCTTCAATTATTGATAAAATTTGTTCTCCATTATATGCTATGCCAACCAATTGAAAATCTACCTGTTGGGTAAGATACTCCTGAACAATTCCAACAAATTCCCGGTTGTCATCAGCAATAGCAACTTTAATTGTTTCTCTAATCACGTATAATCCTCTCCCTGCTGTTTTCTATATAATAACAGTTCGACAAAGCTATATAAATCCCTTCCTCTTTTGGGAAAAAAAACCATTTTTTATTTATTATTTATCGCTATGAAACAGCACAATTTTCCTAATTTCTACAATGAAAAGTAGTCTCAATTTGTACTTGATAAAATTAAGACTATTTTCGATTAATTCCAATATAAAAGCCAGAAAACGTAAATAGTTTTCTGGCAGATTGTTTTTCGGATTTAGGGATTATTCCAGTTTCTATTAACATCCATTCAATAAAACAGCCATATCCTTTTGTTGGATCATGGACAAATACATGGGTTACTGCACCTACTAATTTACCATTCTGTATGATAGGACTACCACTCATTCCTTGGACTATCCCACCTGTTTTCTCCAACAGAACAGGATCTGTCACCTTAATGACTAACCCTTTGCCTTCAGGAGCCTCTTGTAAATTGACCTTCTGAATATCAACACTAAAACGTTTAATAGTTTGTCCATCTATCACTGTTAATATTTCTGCATAACCTGTTTGAATTTGGTTCATAGAAGCTACTGGTATTGCTTCAGAATAGAGATCATTTGGAATTTTAGCTGCTAATTTACCGTATATGCCAAATCTTGTGTTCTTTTCAATATTACCTAATAAGTGATCTTCATTTATAAAGATACCAATTTTTTCTCCCGGCTGACCTCGTTTGCTATGTTGTATTCCTGATACTGATGCTGATACAATTTTTCCTTGTTCACAGTCAATTGGTTGATTTGTATCATTATCTGTGATTATATGTCCTAGTGCGCCATAGACATGAGATTTAGGATCATAAAAAGACAATGTTCCAACACCAGCAGCACTATCACGTACAAACAAGCCAATTCGATACCTTTTGGTATCACTACATAGTATTGGTTTTACATTAATATGCACTTGCTCTTCACCACGTTTTAAGAGTATATCAAGTTGCTCTTGTTCTCTACCATTGTTATCAATAATTTCCGATACTTGACTATCACTTTGTACTGGAATTCCATTAATGCTGACAATGACATCGCCGATATTAATGCCTGCCTCTTTGGCTGGGGTTACGTATTGTTCATTACCAATAGGGACTGGAGAATGTCCCACAATAATGACTCCACGAGAATGTAATACGACACCAATTGAATGACCTCCAGGGATTAACTTAACCGATGGCAGTACATCCACTTGTACTGTTCTAATCGGTATTATACCTAGTAGTTTAAATTCAACTGTAGATTTTCCTAATCTTAAGCTTTCCAAGAAGACTGATCTTGATAGTGCATACTTTGATAAAGATGATTCAACTTTTTCATTTTCTTCCAAATCGGAGCGAATGGTAAGAGTTAGCGGGAAATTAACATTAAATAAGGCAATTTCACCTTCAATGACGCGCATATGAGGCGGTAGCCCATAAATAGTACGAAATTGCGGCGAAAAACTAAAAGCGATAATTAACGCAGCAATACACATTCCCAGGAAGGAACGGTACTTACTATTTTTCATGTTTCTGCATTCCCCCTCCCGTCTTATATTAAAGTTTTCATAAAAGATTCAAAATTCATTACCCCTCTGTCTAGTAGCGTTAGAAGAAATTTTATAAAACAGCAAAACCTTTTATTCGGTTTTTTTCTCAACTTTAAACATTCCCGATTTTTTAGGTGATTATTCTGAATTATTAGCGTATATTCCCTTGTGTTTTGATTTTCAGCTTTTTTAACCAAAAATAAAGCGCAAGCTTACGCTTGCGCTTTATTTTTCCATTTTTCTTTTTTTTTAACCGCTGATTCAAATATTTGATTCGCATTCTCTAATGCTATTTGTGTTATCTCATTACCCGAAATCATTCGAGTTAGTTCTAGTAATTGTTCCTCTTTTGTAAGGACAGTAATTACCGTATTGGTTCTTTCACCCTCAACTTGTTTTTTTATATAAATGTGACGATCTGCCATACAAGCAATTTGCGGCAAGTGAGTAATACACAGTACCTGTCTAGCACAAGCCACTTTAGCAACCTTCTCCGCTACCATATGCCCAGCCTGGCCACCAATACCGGCGTCAATCTCATCAAATACCATAATACCAACAGCATCACGATGAGCACAAACTGTTTTTATTGCTAAGGCAATGCGAGAAAGCTCTCCACCTGAAGCAATCTTATATAGTGGCTTAGTCTGTTCACCTAAATTAGCCGAGAATAAGAAACTTACTTCATCAGTCCCATGGAAAGTAAATTGTGAACCGGGAGCTACTTCAACACTAAATTTAGCATTGGTCATTCCTAAATCTACTAAATGCCTACAGATTTGCTCTGATAATAACTGAGAAGATTGCAACCGTAGAGAATGGAGCTTTTCACAGAAAGAACGTAGCTTTTCATCTAGCTCCCTTTGCTGTTGACCTAAGTTGGCGATTGTCTGATCATAATTATGTATGTCTTCTAATTCTATAATAGATTTCTCATAGTATTCCAGTATTTCTGCAATACTTGTTCCATATTTTTTCTTTAATTTATAAATTACGTCCATACGCTCTTGTAATATAGCTAATCTCTGGGGATCAAAATCAATTTCATCACTATACACACGTAAATCCATGTAGCTTTCTTCTAATTGGTATAACGCATCACTAATAGTCGTTAGCTGTTCTTGTATTCGAGTATCGTAGCGAGCAATAATTTCTAATTCATGCTTTACTTCAGCCAGAGCTGGCAAAATGCCTTGCATGCCATCATTACCTTGTTCCAATAAAACATAGGAACGATTGACTGCAGTGGTAATTTTTTCAACATTTGCCAATACCGGTAGCTGCCGCTCAATTTCCTCATCCTCACCAGGTTTTAATTGGGCGAACTCTATTTCTTTGGTTTGCCAACTCAACATATCAATACGTTGGGCCCGTTCTCGAGAGTTTTGTACAAGTAATGTTTGTTGCTTTATTAACTCAAGCCATTCTTTATATACTTTACGATACTGCTCTAAGACTATTTTTATTCTTTCATCAAAAGCGTCTAGCAAGGATAAATATGATTCTGGGCGCAATAAAGCTTGATTTTCATGTTGTCCATGCATATCAACAAGTTTTTCACCAATCTGTCGTAAAACATTCACTGTAACATGACAACCATTCATCAAGATACTATTCTTACCCTGTCTAGAGAAACGGCGACTAATAATTAGCATAGCATCATCCTCAATACTGATGCCCTGATCCTCTATTATTTTATAAATGAATGATAATTTAGAAATATCAAACACTGCTTCTACACGAAAGAAATCACAACCAGTTCGAATGGAATCAACTGAAGCTCGACTCCCTAAAATAATACTTAGGGCATCTATTAATATGGATTTACCAGCTCCCGTTTCCCCTGTTAAGATGTTTAACCCTTCATCAAATTCTACTACAGCCCGTTCAATTAATGCAAAGTTAGTAACAGTCAATGATTTTAGCACATAAATTCTCTCCTCACACTTACTGTGATAATGCCTGTAATTTTGCAATCACTCTGGGCACAGCATCCGTTGGCTTAACAACAACTAGAATATTATCATCTCCAGCTACAGTGCCAATAATATCTGGCCATTTTGTATTATCAATAGCAGCTGCAACCGCTTGGGCAGTACCAGGTAATGTCTTTATAACAACAATATTTTCACTATAATCCATACCAACAACAGAATCCTGAAAAATACGCTCCATACGAGGTTGTAAGAATGCAGCATTTTGCTCAACTGGAAAAGCATAGCGATAACGTCCATCACCTGCTGGTACTTTAATAAGCATTAATTCCTTTATATCTCTTGATACAGTAGCCTGGGTTACTTCAATCTCTTGTTTACGTAATGCTATAGCTAAGTCTTCTTGAGTCTCAATCACATTATTTTCAATAATTTCTTTGATTTTAGTGTGACGCAACAATTTCATACGCTTCACCCCTTGTTTTTTCAACTACATATAATATTGGCGGATTATTGTTATGATTTATCATTGACCAGCATCCTACAGTAAATAGCTCTGAAGGCAACGATGTGAATAATTCTTGTACGGATTTTTGCTCCCGTTGTCCTTCTTGATGACCAGAGTAAGCCACTACGGAAATCATACCCCCTGTAGATAGTAGACCTAAAATTTTTCGTAATGCTACTACGGTAGATTGATCTTCTGTTGTGATCCTATGATCAGCATTAGGTAAATATCCTAAGTTAAACATAGCTACATCAATCTCTTCAGTTATATAACGATCTATATTAACATGACTATCTACTATCAATTTTACTTTATCACTCAGGTTATGTTTGGATAATAATTGACTCGTTTTTATAATTGCTGTTTCTTGAATATCAAAACTCCAAATAACAGTATCGTTAGATGAGTTTTTAGCTAAGAACAGGGTATCCTTACCATTACCGGCGGTTGCATCTACTACGCATTGAGCCTTATTGATTTTATTACGTAGTAATTGTTGTGCTAATTTTACGGCATTAAGCGTCTGCATTTCTTTCACTCCGCCATAATTTAGTGCGTAAAGTCTCATAATAACTTCTATTATTCAATCGTATAAATTGCGCTCTAAAGGGCGATCGTTTCACCAGCACTGTATCCTTTGGTAGTAAGCTATATATTGTCTGACCATCAATGGTTAAAACCACATCTTCCTGATTTGCAATCATCTCTACTTTTATTTCTTCCTCTTCTGAAATAACTAAGGGTCTCACATGTAGTGTATGAGAACAGATGGGTGTTAACACCATAACTTTTAATAGAGGATTAATAATAGGGCCTCCAGCTGATAAAGAATATCCTGTGGATCCCGTGGCTGTAGCAACAATTAAACCATCAGCTGCATAATTGGTTGTTAGTTCATCATCAATCGATACATTAAACTTAATCATACGTGAAACGCCACTTTTACTTATCACTACATCATTTAGAGCCGTTGATACATAAATTGCTCTGTTCTTACGAACAATCATTGCATCTAACATTAGATGTTCTTCAATTTGATAATTACCGTTAACAATCTTATCTAAGGATAAAATTAAATCAGGAAGCTCTATCTCAGTTAGAAAACCTAGCTTCCCCATATTAATTCCACAGATCGGTATACCCGCAGAAGCAATTTCTCTTGCAGTATTCAATAGGGTCCCATCACCACCTACTGTTATGCCTACCTTAATATCTTTTAACATATCCTGTTGGCTACAGCCCAAATCTGGATACCCTATCTTCTCGGCAGCCTCTTTTGGTAATAACACACGTACGCCACGTTCTCGAAAGTATTGCACTATCCGATCTAGTACAGTGACTACAGTTTGTTTGTTTGTATTAGGAAATAGACCTACTGTTAACACATGCAATCCCCCATTATTTAAATACACCACAACGGCAGGTGATCAAGAATCGCCTGCCACAAATAAAATCCTTTTATAGAATTCCGCTATAAATAAGCAATTCCTTTAAATCATATTTCAATTGTTATATTGCATTCCCGTGGGCTTCTATTACGACTTCTTCTATTATCTCAGTAGTAACGCTTATATCTGTTGTAAAGTTTGCTAGGTAAATAAGATATTCAATATTCCCTTCTGGCCCTTTTACTGGAGAATAAGTAAGACCAAGAGGAATAAAGCCTACTTCGCATGCATGTTGGATAACATTAAAAATAACTTCATTATGTACTAAAGGATCTCTAACTACTCCTTTTTTCCCAACCTTTTCACGTCCAGCTTCAAATTGAGGTTTAATCAAAGCCACAATAGTGCCAGTATCCGATAATAAACCTTTAATAACAGGCAATACCTTATTTAAAGATATAAACGCAACATCAATTGATACAAAATCTAAGGGCTGTCCTAATTGTTCCAAAGTAACATTACGAATATTAGTACGTTCCATGTTAATAACTCGACTATCAGTTCTCAGAGACCAAGCCAATTGACCATAACCAACATCAATTGCATATACCTGTTTAGCACCATTTTTTAACGCACAATCTGTAAATCCACCAGTCGAAGCACCAATATCAGCCATGATTTTGTCCGTAAGATTTATATTAAAATATTCCAAGGCTTTCGCTAATTTCAAACCACCGCGACTTACATAACCAATACTGTCTCCAGTAACAAGAATCTGGCTTTCTACTGGCACTAAGGTACCTGCCTTATCTATTTTTTGCCCATCAACAAAGACTAGTCCTGCCATAATACAGGATTTCGCTCTTTCTCTACTTGAAACCAAGCCTTTGTTGAGTAATAAAACATCTAATCGTTCTTTATTTATTTTACTCATTTTCACCGTACTCCAAATCTGTGGACAAAAGAACTCGCTGCAGAGGCAATACCTTCTGCATGCAATCCATATTTTTTAAAAATCTGAGAACGTGTACCTTGCTCAATAAATTGATCAGGGAATCCTAAACGTAAAACTTTAACCCCATGAAGATTCTGAGCATTTAAATATTCTAAAACTGCTGAACCAAAACCACCAGCTAAGATATTTTCTTCTACCGTAATTATAATCCTAACATCCCTAGATAATTTTCTTAACATCTGTTCATCTAAAGGCTTTACAAACCTAGCATTTACCACGCCAACTTCTATACCTTCTGATGCTAATATTTCTCTTGCTGCTATGCAAGGCTCAATCATTGAACCAACAGCTAAAAATACAACATCAGCACCACCTTTTAACTCCTCAGCTTCGCCAATCGTAAGTGGTTGCAAAGGTTTATCCATGGGTACACCTAAACCACTACCTCGAGGATAGCGAATGGCTACTGGACTATCCATCTTAACAGCAGTAAACATCATATGTCGTAACTCATCTTCATCTTTAGGCGCCATAATTGTCAAATTAGGTATATGCCGAAGATAGCTATAATCAAATAATCCATGATGGGTTGGACCATCCTCACCAACAATTCCCGCTCGGTCTAAAGCAAATATTACTGGAAGCTTTTGCAGGCAGATGTCGTGTAATATTTGGTCATATGCTCTTTGAGCAAAGGTTGAGTACAAAGCTACAACTGGCCTCATACCTTTTGTAGCCATGCCTGCAGCCATGGTAACTGCATTTTGCTCCGCAATTCCTACATCGAAGAAGCGCTTTGGAAATTGATTTGCAAACTTTTTAAGCCCAGTTCCTTCCGGCATAGCGGCTGTTATCGCTACAATGCGGGAATCCTGTTTTGCTAGATTAAGTAGCACCTCACCAAAAACGCTGGTATAGGTTGGCGTATCACCATTTTTAACCACTTCACCCGTTTCAATACAATAAGGGCCAACACCATGGTATTTATCTGGATTACATTCTGCAGGCTTATAGCCTTTTCCTTTACAGGTAAGGACATGAATTAATATAGGACCTTGCATTTTTTTAGCTTTTTCCAGTACCTCGCTGAGTAATTCAAAGTTATGCCCATCGATTGGGCCAATATAATTAAATCCTAATTCTTCAAAAAGAACACCAGGAACTAATAAATAACGCAAACTGTCTTTAACACGTTCTACTGTCTTTGCCACACTATCCCCAATAGCAGGAATACGTCGCAATAAAAATTCGATATCTTGTTTAACCTTTGTATATTTAGGCTCTGTACGCATTTTAGATAAGTATTCTGAAATGGCACCAACATTTTTAGCAATTGACATTTCATTATCATTAAGGATAACAATCATATTAGTACCTGAATGTCCAGCATGATTTAATGCTTCATATGCCTGTCCACCAGTAAGAGAGCCATCACCAATAACAGCTATGACACTTTCCTTATCGCCTGCAATATCCCTAGCCAATGCTATTCCTAAAGCAGCAGATATGGAAGTACTAGAATGTCCCGTACCAAAAATATCATGTGCACTTTCCGAAATTTTAGGGAATCCACTTATGCCACCAAATTGACGTAAAGTACAGAATTCATTGCGCCTTCCTGTTAAAATCTTATGAACATAAGATTGATGGCCAACATCCCAAACAATCTTGTCAACAGGGCTATTAAATACTTTATGTATCGCAAGAGTTAACTCCACTACACCTAAACTAGGTGCTAAATGCCCACCTGTTTTAGAAACTGAGCATATTAAAAAATGGCGTATTTCCTTTGCTAATAACTTAATTTGCTCATATGAAAGTTTTCTTAAATCTTGGGGCTTATTAATGCCCTCAAGTATTGTTTTCAAATATAGCACCCCGCTTTTCTCACTAATCCACAATCAGTAAATTTATTATAACATAACAATATCTATTCAGCATTAGCAGATCTATGATGCCTACATAGTATCATCCTAACAGATTTCTAAAGCCATAGGCTATAGAGATTCCTAGTATTGCACCTGCTAATACTTCAAGAGGGGTATGTCCCAACAGCTCTTTTAGTCGAATATCCCGCACCGTATGCTCGGCTCGGAGTTCACGTACTAATTTATTAATCACTTTGGCTTGTTTTCCGGCAGCTCTACGCACACCAGCAGCATCATACATTACTATACTTGCTAGTACGATCGTTACTGCAAACAAGGAAGAAGTAAAGCCATCATGAAGGCCGACAGCCCAAGCCAAACTCATAACTAATGCTGTATGTGAGCTAGGCATCCCACCAGCTCCAACTAAACGTTCAAAATTCAAGGCACCATGCTTCCAATAAGAAGTTAAGGTCTTGAGTACCTGAGCACAAAACCAGGCAGTCAAAGCAGTCGCCAATATAATATTTTGTCCCATGAGAACCATGAACTCTGTCACAATAAGCACCTCAATTATCTCGTGTTAATAAAGACCTTACCATTTCTCTCAAAATATCTGCTTCTGTACCGAATTGACTTAAGGCTTCTAAAGCATTATTTACAGCTTGATTTGCCATAGTTTTAGCCTCACTCAAAGAGTATAAGGTAACATAGGTAGCTTTACGATTTTTAATATCGCTTCCAATGGGCTTACCTATTTTTTCCTGAGTTCCCGTTACATCTAAAATATCATCAGTAATTTGAAAAGCCAGTCCAAATTGTTCTGCATACTCTGTCAATGATGCAACCTGCCACTGTTCTGCTCCCGCAAGCTGAGCTCCAGCTCTTACTGCAGCTTTAAATAAAGCCCCCGTTTTCGCCTGATGCATATAGCTAAGAGTATCAATATCAATTATTTCTCCCTCTGAAGACAAATCAATTACTTGTCCACCAATCATACCTTTAGCGCCAGCTGCACTACTAATTTCTCTTACAACTTTTATTAACACATCTCCCGAAACAGCAGGCTGGGCCAGCATGACTGTGAAAGCTTTAGTCAACAAACCATCACCAGCTAAAATGGCCATACCCTCGCCAAAAACTTTATGACTTGTTAATTTACCCCGACGATAATCATCATCATCCATTGCTGGCAAATCATCGTGAATTAAAGAGTAGGTATGAATCATTTCTAAGCCACAAGCAACATTTAGATAATCACTGCCTTTTGCACCAACAGAATCAGCAGCAGCCATAAGTAATATTGGGCGCAATCGCTTTCCCCCAGCAAATAAACTGTAACGCATGGCTTCAAAAATTGCTGGCGGATACACATTTTCACCTGGGACAAACTCAGCTAGTGCATGATCAATAATCTTACCCTTTTCCTGACAATATTGTCTTAACATGAACTGTCCTCCTGTAAGTGTAAAGGCTTCTCTATTACTTTACCCTTTTCTTCTAATAAAATTTTATCAATTTGCTGTTCAGCATAATTTAATTTATGTAAGCAAAGCTTTGATAGGTTAACACCTTCAGCAAAATGTTCTAAGGATTGATCTAATGGCAATTCCCCTTTTTCCAATTGTTTAACAATGATTTCTAATTTTTCTAAAGCTTGCTCGAAACCGATTTCATTTTGATCCTCTTTCTTCTTGGCCCTTACCATGATACCCCTCCTGTACATGAATTATTTCCGCCTCAACCATTCCCTGATTAAGTATAATTTCAATTTTTTGTCCTGTCTCTAATATAGTAGCATCTTTTACTAATTGACCATCCATAGTGCGCAAGATACTATAGCCTCGCGCCAATACAGCGAGAGGATTTAACATAGCTAATTTTTCTGTAGTAATTCTAAAATCATGTTCTTTTTCCAGAATAATTTTCTTCATTCCCTGGTTCAAGCGTTGTATAGAATGATCTAATATCTGTTGACGAATTGCGAGACTTTCATAGGGATTTGTAAATACTCTACTCTGAGTAAATTGTTCTAGTCTTCTACTATTATTCTTTACTAGATTGCGAATATTGCCTTCTAACATATTGTGTAAAGCTGATACATATTTATGAAGTTCTCTAACATCAGGTACAACAAATTCTGCCGCTTGAGATGGAGTAGCTGCTCTGCGATCAGCTACAAAATCCGCCAAGGTATAATCCGTTTGATGACCTACTGCCGAAACAATGGGGATCTTTGATGCAGCAATGGCCCTTACTACCCTTTCATCATTAAACGCCCATAATTCTTCAATCGAACCGCCACCACGTCCAACAATAATAACATCCACATCATTTAATTTGTTAAAGATTTCAATCCCATGTACAATTTGCATGGGGGCCTCAGTTCCTTGTACCTGCACTGGGTAAAGTTTCAATAAAATCCCAGGATGCCGTCTTTTTGATACAATAATAATATCCTTAATTACTGCGCCTGTTGGCGAGGTAACAATACCTACTGCCTTAGGCAACAAGGGCAAGGTTTGCTTTCGTTCATCCGCAAATAACCCTTCACTCTCCAGCTTTTCTTTTAATTGAGAGAAAGCCAGACTTAATTCCCCAATTCCTTCTGGTGCCAGTTGATTTACATATAACTGATACTGGCCATCCCGCTCAAATACAGTTATTTGTCCCCCAGCAATTACTTTCATCCCATCTTTTGGTTCGAACTTGAGAAACTGAGCACGACTTTTAAACATAACTGCTCTAATGGTAGCATTACTATCTTTTAACGTAAAGTAACAGTGCCCAGAGTAATGTTTCTTAAAATTTGATATCTCGCCGCGTATGAATACAGAAACAACATTAGAATCGTATTCAAAAAGCTGTTTTATGTATTTTGTAATTTCGCTTACACTAACTATATTCATAAATCACCTTCGTCTGAAAAAATCATTTATCCGATGGTTAAGTCGCTCTAAGACTTTTGTACTCTATAAATGAAAGTTAAGAGCGGCTAAGATTTAACTGGAGCTAACACCCAATCCAAATCAAATCTTCTTTATCATATAACAAGAATACAAAAAAAACCAGACAAAAGTCTGGATAGTATCCTTCAATATCGGCGCTGGTCAACAAATGGACGCGCTAAATAACCGCTAGCAGCACCCAATACAAACCAGAAAAAGCTTCCTGGAGGAATAAGATAACCTATCATAGCACCAATGGTCGCTCCTAATAACATATATCCCAAGATAAAAGCCTCCCTTACATATGATTTTATATATCATATGCAAAGGAATACATAATGGTACCAACAATTAACGAATGTTACCGCCGAACCAGTATTGTAAGCACTTCAACACTCACAAATAAGCTTTCACTCTTTACTTTTTATTGACTAAAGATCCTAAAATGCCATTTACAAAACGACTAGACTCTTCTGTACCAAAAAGTTTAGCTAATTCAACAGCCTCATTGATAACTACATTAGGCGGTAATGTTTCATTACCAAAACGCATTTCATAAATTGCTATTCTAGCAATGTTACGATCAATCCCAGGCATACGGTCGATTTTCCACTCATTTGAAATTTTACCAATAATCGCATCAATCTCTTTTATGTGCTCCTGGGTTCCACTGACAAGATTCATTGTATATTTCTTAGTATTTTCAGCTATATTATTATGCTCGCTTAATATGATCTCTAATGCTTCATCTTTATCCGTATTGTTATAGTCTAGTTGAAATAAAGTCTGAAGTGCCATTTCTCTGGCTTTTCTACGGCTCATAAATTCCCTCTTTTCTTATGCTTCAATCTATAGTATTAATATAATTTTCCTATTTCTAAATACTTATTTATTGGCGATGATATCCTGGAGGTAATAATTTTCCCAGTATATCCATAATATCCTCTTTCTCGTCAATTCGCTTACCGACAATATAACCAGCTATCATACACACCATTACAAACATCGTATTAAAAAAACCAAATACAAGAATAAATATACCAACCAATAATCCTATGACCATGCCAATAATCTTGCCACTATGATGCTGCCATACTTCTGCCAGTAATTCGGTTTTCATTTTTTCTACTCCTTTCTCTTGCTAAAAATCATTCTTAGTTATTACTCCACACGTTGCTTAGTCTTGAAATCATTGGATATATTCTCTACTAATATCTGAACGTCCACCAATTGAACACCAACTGTATTCTTTATATACTCATGAATTCTTTTTTGCAATTCTTCCGAAACATTTGGTACATTATTTTCTGGACTGATCACTGCTTTCAAAGATACTTTTAATCCTTGTCCATCATGATTAACACGTACCTTTACTCCGCGTACTCCACGTGTATGTCTAGCAGTTTTCTCAACTAGATTCTTTATAGCATCAAGTGAAATATGTACATCACCCATGTCTGTATGATGAACAATAGTATCTTTAACGCGGCGAGTACGAATTCCTGCCAATAATAATCGAAGACTCACCAAGAAAAACACCATCCCTAGCAAACCAGCTTCCCACTGGCCATTAATGTGTGAAATGCCTGTCCAAATCCATTCCAAAGAAATAAGGCGTAAAGAAAGCAGTACTACGCCCAATGATACCAATGCCAACAATAATGTGTAAACAGATAAAATGATGCGATCAAAAATTCCCATACACTACTCCTTTCTAGACTTCTGCTACAACTTATCTTTTAACGCACACGAAGATCTTCTTCTTTACCGTCTTGACCAAAACCAACGCCTTGAACATGAACATTTACTTCTACAACATCTAAGCCTGTCATAGACTCAATCCCACGTTTTACATTCTCCTGTACCCTTAAAGCAATATCTGGTATACGTACGCCATATTCTACAATTATATATAAATCCACAGCAGCTTCACGCTCGCCAACCTCTACTTTAACACCTTTTGCTAAGTTTTTTTTACCAAGCATCTCCGCAATACCGCCAACTAAACCTGCGCTCATTCCAGCTACTCCTGAAACTTCAGTAGCAGCCATACCAGCAATAATCCCTACAACCTCATCCGCAATCCGAATAGATCCAACGTCATTATTTTCCATCTTCTCATTACGTTCTTGTTTATCCACTAACAACCCCCCATTCAAGATAGTTTTTCACTACTATATATAATAATTCAATAACTTTTCTATAACTATATTATTATAACAAACATTTTCCATCTTTACAAATTCACACTAAATAAATTTTCTTCTATGTTAGGGTTTGGCGCTAATTGAAATATTCTCAGCCTTCACACCTGAAACTCTAGTTATAACATCTGCTACTTGAATTACCTCTTCATGGGAGAGTGAAGTGGTTTTGATAACGACGTTTACGGAATTTTCTCGAATAAACACAAGAGCATCTGCAAATCCACGAGATTTTATTAAACTTTCCATTTCAGCTTCTTTCTGTTTTTCTCCAATCATTTTTAAGACAGTATCTTGAGCTTGATTTCTACTATCATCGTTTTTAGCACTTTTAATACTTTCGCGCAACAGATCCGAACGCTCACTACGAATCTTATCTCTTTCTAATCGATATTCAATGAAAAAATCCGGACTACTAGTAGGTATGAGGGGCTCAGCTACACCCTTTGTAACAACTTGCATAGCATTGGAATGATTAACTCTAGCCTGTAGCATAGACTCAATATTAGCTATTACAACTATTATAGCTATACTAACCATTAATACAAATACAAATACAATACTTCTATTTTTTTTATGGAAAGTAAATATTTTCATACTATCTTCCTCACTTTTTTTGTGCTAATACAGTGATTTTATAAGAGGGAATACCTAAGCCTGACTCTACTGCTTTTGTTAAACTTGCCTTTACATTAGAATCATATGCACCATCTGCAATAACCAACACTCCTTTTATCATTGGCTTAATTTCTCTCACAAGAACTGGACGGTCAATACCGTTTTCTTTCCCTACTAAAATCTGAGTGCTTTCTTTTCTTTCAGTAGTACTACGAATTCCTCCTGCAGTATCTTTCTCTTGAATGGTTTTACTTTCCGTTGTTATATTTTTTGCATGTTCCTGAGTGCTACTATTTTCCCATGTAATATTGACAATTACAGTTCCTGCTCCTTTTACTTGTGATAAGATATGAGCTAATTTTCCTTCTACAACATCTTCATAACTACGATTAACTGGTGCGGGATTTATTATAACTTCGTTAGAAATTTTGGGATCAGAATGTATAGATTGATGATCAATGACTCCTCCCAATACTAATAATCCGATCCCTAAGAGCCCTAGCCAGATCAGACGTGTGTTTATGGCCCCTTCTTTTAATAATTGTCTAGGCCATATTTTTTTTGTATAAGAGAGAACAGTTTCTAAGCTACTCATTGTTAACACTCCTTTATGAATGTAGCATTCTTATTTCTACTTTTTCTTTAGGAATTTGATACAGTTCCATTATCATTTCTGTAATTCTTTCCTTTAAGCCTGTATATAATTCTTCTGTTTTACCAGATTGCGTACTAATCCGTATCTCCTTTATACTTGCGATTTTTTCACCTTTAGTGGAAATACCAGGTTTAATATATACTACAATGCTCTTAATGCCACTATCTGTATTACTATTAATATCTACTACTACATTAGCATCAGCAACACCATCTACGGCCATGATTAAAATCCTCATTTGTTGACTCAATTCTTTTTTATAAATATCTAGTGACAGTTTATCACGTTCATTTGTGACGTGATTCATTTCATTTGTTATTACACTTGAAATTTCAGAATTTGTACTGAGAGCAGGTATCTGGTTTGTAGATGTCAAATGATACTGAACTACATCAATGATGGGATTTAGGATTGCCAGCATAATAAATAATCCCATAATTACTCTTACAAAACGTTGCATACTGCTGCTTGGTAATAGTAACTCTAAAAAGGAAGCAAATAGAATAACAAAAATAATATTTCTAATCCAGTCAGTTAGCATTGAAATCAATAATAACACCTACCTTAACATCATAGCTGCACTACCTGCAGCGATAATCATGGTAATTGCCAAAAAGAACATCAAAGCAACAGTTAATACTGCGCCAAAAACGAGTAGTAAATTATTTCCCATTGCGTCAAGACATTTTGCCATCTTCTCATCACCCAATGGTTGTACCAAAGCACCAGAAATTTTTATAACAAAAATTAAAGATAATAATTTAACAACCGGAAATACGCAAATCATAAATACTGCAATAACACCAAAAATACCAACAGCATTCTTTAATAACAAGGAAGCTCCCATTACTAATTCTACCGTATCAGCAAACATTTTCCCGACAACAGGAACAAAAGTTGCTGTTGCGAACTTAGCTGTTCGAAGAGCTAAGCCATCTGCTACACTCCCTGCCGCACCTTGAATAGTAATAATCCCAATAAAAATTACCATTGAAAAGCCCAGTATTATCATACCTAATTGTTTTAAAACGCCTGCTAGGTTACTCAAACGATAAGTATCTGATAAATAGTTTAAGCATTCAAGAGCAGCTGTTAGAAAAAGTAGAGGTAAAACTACATCTTTGACAATAACACTCATACTACTTATAACAAAAAGCATTAATGGCGTAAATAAGCTCGCAGAAGTTAAAGCTCCCACACCTGCTAATAGAGAAATTAACAAAGGCAATAAAGACTCCATAAAACCAACCATATATTCTACAGTTTGGCTAGCTAGTTTCAAAGCATTATAAAATGCAGTAAGAGCAATGGATGACATAAAGATAAAACAAACGTTATAAGTTAATAACGAAATACTGGATTGTTCAAATGAGTTCTGCAAATTTTTTAATACAGCGCACAATACGGCTAAAAATAGAAGTTTTCCCATTAAATGAATATTCGCCTTAACTTCATGAAAAAAATTACTTATTATTGTTTGCCACACATTTTCCCAGCTTATATGTAATCCTTTTGTCGCTATACCATGAATAACATCGCTCGTTAATAAAGGAATTTCTCCATTCAGTTCCTGGTTCATCTTACTAATAAACTGGTTCACATGTTCAGGTGATACCGTTCCGAATAACTGTTGCTCAATTTCACCACTATTCAACGGAGTGGCAATAACAACAGATATATTTATTAGTAATAATACTGTAATCAAAATGCATATTCTCATTTGTAGCCCACCTTATGGAATCAATCTCACTATGGTATCCATTACTAAAGCAATAATCGGAATAGCCATTACCATAACTAGTACTTTGCCAGCAAACTCAATCTTGCCCGCTACGGCTCCCTCACCAGCATCTCTACAAACTTGAGCACCAAATTCAGTTATATAGGCAATGCCAATAATCTTTAAAATAGTATTTAAATACATTTGACTAATATTAGCCTTTTCTGCCATGTCACGAAACAAGTTTAAAACAATATTAATTTTAGTGAGTATGAGCAAAAAAATAATACTTGCTAAAGCCAAACTTAACTGTACAGCAATTTCCGGTTTCTCTCGCTTAATAATTAAAATAAGCAAAGTTACAATAAATCCAAGACCGACTATCTGAATAATTTCCACACCCTGCACCCCTTAAAATAACTTAAAAACATCCTGTACAGTGCTGAATAACTTACCCAATAATTGAACAACCCATAATAATACTACGGTAAATCCTGCTAATGTACATAAATGCGCCATATCCTCTTTACCTGCCTGCTTTAGTGCCGTATGAAAAACGGAGACTAAAATTCCAACACCAGCAATTTTGAATAATATATCCAGACCCATTATTCTCCTCCTCCATAATCTTTGCATATACAAATCTATATCCCTATTTTAAAAAGATATTACTTTATGATTTGTATCAGACTAGTATAATAACAATAGCCAATCCACCACAAATCCCTAAATAGCGATACATTTTTGTATTAAGATCACGTAGTCTTGTTGCTTCATTCTCAAACCGCTCTAATTGTTCAATGACCATCAAAAGATATTTTTCCTGTTCTATACAATTCATGGTTCCTAGATTTCCGCCTAAAACATTTAGTACTTCTATCTCTGGTTTTTTTAGCATTAAGATTCCTTGCATCTCATTTAGAACCTTTTTTATAATCTCCTGCGGCGTTAATGCACCATTTTTTTCTAACATGGCTGCTACATCCTGAAAAAATATTGCTACCGGCCCATTTGTCCCTTTGGTGCATTGAGCAACGGCTTCATGTAAAGGTAAGCAAGCATATATAATATGAGATCGTAGTGAGCCTAGACAACTTATAATTTGCCTAAGATGACGAGGTCTTCCCTGGCAACGAGAGGCCATTTGAAATCCAATATAGGAACTTGCCACTAAAACTAAAATACTACCAATTAATTTCAGCATCTTATCTTACTCCTTATTACTATTGCTAACATTTCCCACCAAATAGATCATTTAGTTCCTGCATCCCATAAAACCTCGTTATTTTCACTATCAATAATTTTTTTTATTGTACCTACGCATGGGGTGTCATCCAGCACAACATAACGATGAAAATATTTATTCTGTAATAAATCTCCAACATAAGGTCGATCCAATAATTCATTAATGTCCTTGCCATGAACTGTTGTTAGAACACTTACTCCTGCATTCAAAGCTTCACGCACAGCATATATATCTTCAGAGCGCCCTAGTTCATCTGTTGCAACTACTGCTGGTGACATAGAACGAATTAACATAAGTATGCCAATTGCTTTCGGACAACTATCAAGTACATCTGTCCGAATACCCAAATCTACTGTACTTATGCCATTCTTACAAGCAGCTATTTCAGAACGTTCATCAACAACTCCAACTTGTAACCCTTTGCACATTTTAGATCCCATACTAATTTGTCTAATCAAATCTCGTAGAATAGTTGTCTTACCGCAACGAGGTGGCGAAATAATCAAAGTATTTAATACACGTCCTTCCTTTGTGACAATATAGGGCATAATTAAATTAGCACAACCTTTTACTTCTCGTGCTATACGAATATTAAGGCAAGTAATGTTTTTTAGAGATTTTACGACTCCAGCATCCAATATTGCCTGTCCAGCCAAACCGATCCTATGTCCACCATCAATTGTTAAATAACCCATCTTCAGCTCATGTTCAAAAGCATATAAAGAATTTTTACTAATGAATTGCAATGTTTTATGTATATCTTCTTGATTGCATAAGTAAGATTCATTATAATTCGTAGCAATTTTCCCCATAGGACTTATGGTGATATCACTATTTCCTAAAACTAGCAATAAAGGCTGATTGATTCTTAAGCGAATTTCGGTTAAATCAGCTAATTTTTCAAAGGATACAGTGCTAATCATTGCAACTAAATTATGGGGCAAAACAGGATAAATATATTTCTCTAATATTTCTTGAATTACAATATTTTTATTATTAGCCATATCTTTTACTTCCTTTCTTTACATAGATATGGAGCAAAAAGAAAATTATGACAAAATAAAAAAAATCTCGGATATCCGAGATTTTTTAAGATTAAATCAATATACGTTTAATTTAAAAGCAAGAAGGTCTGCACCTTCTTGCGCTATAGCTGAATAGTGTGTGTTAATTTTTTAAATTAAATGCCTGGATGAATACCATATCTAAAATCAGAATTTATTTGCCCATTATTTACATCGTCGGCTACAATCTCCAAGGCACTGTCATATACAATGTCGCCACAATGAGGACATGAAACCTCTAGATCATCATCATCTTCTAGTAAACTAGATTCAAAACTAACTGTTTCATGGCAAGAAGGACACTGTACTTCAACGAATTCCTCACTATCCATATCTTCATATACTTCCTCTTCTAGGTCTGTCAAATCTTCATCCATGCTTTCTACATAGGTTTCTAAATCCTCTTGTACCATCTGAATATTATTAAATTCTTCTGCCATATCATCAAGTACATCTATAATATTTATTAACAACTTACCTTCAGCTGAATGATCGCTAACATTTAGCCCTTGTGTTAGCCCTTGTAAATAAGCCACTCGTTCTTTAATATTTCCCATATATACAAAACCCCCTTTAAAGTATAGTTACTACGATATTGTCATTATGCCCATTTTCCGGACAGTTCATTCTTGATGTTTTTTTACTGTCACTATTATTTATTTTGACTATTTACCTATTTTTTATACACGATAAAAGAAAGCCATAAAAAAACTGTATTCTTACAAAGTAAGAATACAGTTTTTTTTATTATACGGCATCAGAAAATATAACACTTTCTAATTTCGAGTAAGTAAGACTAAGACTTCTGCATAAGCCAAGTCTTTTCTTATGCTCTTTCTAGATACTCTCCTGTGCGAGTGTCTACTCTTAAGACATCTCCAATATTAATAAATAAAGGCACACGTACTACACAACCAGACTCCATTTTTGCAGGCTTAGTACCACCAGTAGCTGTATCTCCACGGATACCAGGATCCGTCTCAACAACTATAAGTTCAACAGCAACAGGTAATTCAACGCCAATAACATTTCCTTGAAAGAACATAATGCTAATATTCATATTTTCTTTAAGATACTTTACAGCATCGCCTAATTGCACACTTGTTAATTCACTCTGTTCATAAGTTTCATTATCCATAAAGTTATAACTTCCATCGCTCTCATACAAAAATTGCATTTCACGACGATCAACATGGGCCTTAGGAAATTTTTCCCCTGGATTAAATGTACGTTCAACTACTGCACCAGTACGAACATTCTTCATTTTGGTACGCACGAAAGCTGCACCTTTACCTGGTTTTACATGCTGGAAATCCACTATTTGCCAAACATTATTGTCAATTTCAATTGTTGCTCCTGTGCGAAAATCACTACTTGATATCATTTTACTACCTCCAGAATCCTATTTAATAAAAGTAATTATTAGTATAATTCTATTAACTGCTTACTACTAGCAGTTAATATTAGGCACCCTTCATCATTAACTAAAACAGTGTCTTCAATGCGCACTCCACCCCAGTCAGGCAGATAAATACCTGGTTCAACTGTTACTACCATATTTTTCTTTAAAACAGTATGTATATTAGCAGGTGAAAGTCTCGGTTCTTCATGGATATTAAGACCTAGCCCATGTCCCAATCCGTGTCCGAAAAATTCACCAAAACCAGCATCGACAATTACATTCCTGGATATCGCATCAACTTCTTTACCCACCTTCCCAGGGGCAACGGCCTGCACTCCAGCTAATTGAGCAGCTAAAACAATTTTGTAAATATCCTGTTGTTTTTCCGTGGCTTTTCCCATACAAATAGTGCGAGTAATATCAGAATGGTATCCCTTATATACTGCACCAAAATCCATTGTTACAAAATCACCAATTTCAATTAGTTTCTCAGAAGCTCTCCCATGAGGTAATGCGCCACGTTTACCAGAAGCCATTATGGTATCAAATGCCGGCTTCTCTGCTCCAAGCTTACGCATGTAATATTCTAATTCCAATGCGACTTCTTGCTCACTCATGCCTGGCCTTATAAAGGATAATATTTGAGAGAAGGCATTATCGGCAATTTCCACAGCCCTTTTTATGGATACAATTTCAGTCTCGTCTTTCATCATACGTAAAGCATCAAGCTGAACAGGAACTAAATTTACAGATTGTAAGTCATTGGATAGCTCTTGATATCCATCAAAGGTAAGAAAATCACCTTCAAAACCAACTTGAACTACCCCAAGTTCTTTAATAATATCTGCCAGCATTTTGCCGATGCTATTACTATAACGCAATATTTCATATTGCGTAGCTTGAGCAGTAGCTTGTTCAATATAGCGAAAATCAGTTAATAACTTATTAGAATGATTAGAGATTAGCAGCATACCAGCTGAACCACTAAAACCGCTAAAGTATCTTCTATTCTCTGGTTTGCTAATGAGCATGCAATGTAAATTATGTTCATTCATAAATTTACGAAGTTTAATTAATCTTTTTTCCATATCAACTCTCGTTGCTAATTATATCAGCAACTGCCTCCAATGCTAAAAGATAACTACTTCCTCCAAAACCACTAATTTGGCCATAGACCACTGATGAAATAATGGAATGATGGCGAAAGGATTCACGTTTATAAATATTTGATAAGTGTACTTCAATAGCAGGAACAGTTATTGCGGCTATTGCATCACGTATGGCAATACTATAGTGAGTAAAAGCTGCAGCATTAATGATAATGCCTTTATATTGTCCTTCTGCTTCTTGAAGAGCATCAACGATACTACCTTCATGGTTGGACTGAATGAAATCCACAATGATACCTAGTTTATTAGCTTTATCCAATATATTAGCATTAATTTCATCAAGTGTAAGCTTGCCATAAATATTAGGCTCACGTTTTCCTAATAAATTTAGGTTAGGTCCGTGAATAACCAAAACACAAGGCTTTTTTATTGTCACTATATCACAGCCTTAGCATAAAAATTCATTATCTTTTACATTTTATCATAATTTTAATTTATTGCCTAGTTATTTGTAAGTATTTAGCTTAGTTTCAATGCTTTGTTATTTCTTCTATAATTTCACTAAAAATCGGTGCAGCTATATCACCTCCAGACATACCTTCTTCAACAAAAATAACTACAGCATATTGAGGACTCTTTACTGGTGCATAACCAGCAAACCAGGCATGATTAATGCTTTGCCCATCTGCGTTAGTTCGTCCGGTTTCTGCGGAACCAGTTTTACCTGCTGATCCTATTCCTTCAACATAAGCTGCCTGACCTGTACCATAGCGAGTAACGGCTGCCATCATATCTTGTATTTGTTTTGCAGTATTTTGGGTTAATACACGAACACCAGGAGACGCATAATAATTTTTCACAACTACACCATCAGCATTAGTCAATTTACTAACTACATATGGGTTTACTTTTATGCCATCATTAGCAATTGTAGACACAAGAGAAACAATTTGTAAGGGGGTTGCTTCTAATGTTCCTTGCCCTATAGTTAAATTAGCAAGCTCACCTGAATAAAGATTTTCGGGTGGCGGTAAATAGCCCTCCGCCTCCCCTGTAAAATCTAAGTTTGTCTTATGTCCAAAACCTAGCTTTCGCGCATAAGCGATTAAAGTCTCAGCTCCCAGTTTTAAACCAACTTCAATAAAAACTGGATTACTAGAATATGCTAATGCATCTGAAAAAGTGAGTTGCCCTCGCCCTCCCTTATTATAATCCCATCCATTAAAGCGCAAATGATCTACTTCAATATATCCATAATCAAAAAAGCTATCCTCTGGATGTACAATTCCAGTTTCCAAGGCTGCCGCAGCTGTTACTAGTTTAAATACAGATCCAGGCTGATAAGATGATATTGCTCTATTTAACAGGGGCGCACTGTTTTGGTTTAAATAATCTTCTAAATGGTTAGCATTAAAATTAGGCCTTGATGCCATAGCCAAGATTTCTCCTGTAGTAGGCTTCATCACTACTACCGCACCTTTAATTTCATGCTTATCTAGTATATTCTCCACACTTTTTTGTATCTGTTTATCTATGGTTAACACTATATTGCTGGGCCCGGAATGATCTGATAACCGTAGTCGTTTATACCCTAATCCTGGAATAATCTGTTGTCCAGCATCTACCAATGCGACTGCATATTCAGGCTGGCTTCCTCGCAAAACATCATCATACATACTTTCAATACCGCTAACACCTTGATTATCTGCAAGATTAATATAGCCTGTAATATGTGCAGCCAAAGGAAGATATCCATAGCGGACTTTCTCTGCTATTACTACGATCCCTGGGATACGAGCCTTATTAATTTTTTCACCCATAGCAGCATTAATCTTGCTATTTATCTTGAAAGGATGGCGATTAGCAGTAATTTGTAATATGAAACTTTTCTCTGAAAGCCCCGTTAATTTTGCTAATTGTTCCGCTGCAATTTCTATGTTCTGAACTTGTCCTGGAAAAACAGCAATTTTATAATGTTGTGCTGTATTTGTCAGCGCTAATCCATTGCGATCAACAATTTCTCCTCTAGCCACCTCGAGGGGTATCTCTTGAATACGCATGCTCAAACTTTGGCTTGCTAATTCATTACTCTCAACAACTTGTAAATAAAACAATCGCATAAGTAATAAAATACCACAGAAAATGAAAAAGAGTAATAACTTATAGATGCGAGAAATTTGCAATGCCATACTATCACCTCTATGATAGTATGGCATTGTCTGGTAAAATTATTAACTTTATATATTGAATAAATTATCCAATAGTATCATGTACATAATCAAATTCTATTGGTAGATGCGCTAGGATATCTTGTACTTCTCTATAAGTATCTGGTGTAACACGAATACGCAATACCCCTATAGTGTCCTTTACGGTCGTCACCACACCAAAATACTCATATCCTTCCATAATTCGATTTAGATAATTGATATGTTTTACATCAAGACGGATCAAAATGTCTTCACTCATTTATTATTACCTCTCTACGTAACATAGCAAACTCTACTACATCTTGTTTCATTGGCATGCTAAAAATTTGCTGAGCATGAGGGGCGGAGCTTATAGGATTTCCTTCCATATCAAACATTTCAGAAATCTTTTGCGTAAAATTTGGTTTTCCCGGTTGCATAATTTCTATTTCCTGTCCAATTTTTATATTATTACGCTGCTCAATGATAGCCATTCTTGTTATAGGATCGTAGCTTTTAACTAGGCCAATAAAATCAAAAGTCTGCTCATAAGAAGATGATCCATAAATTTGATCATCTTCCGTTGTTTTATTAAAATAAAATCCACTTGTATAGGTTCGATGAGAGATTTTTTGCAATTCGTCTAACCACTCTGCCTTAACAATATAGTTGTCAGGATTAGCTACATATGCATCAATTGCCTCTCGATATACCTTAATAACAGTGGCTGCGTAATGTACACTTTTCATACGACCTTCAACTTTAAAACTATCTAAACCGCTATTAATTAGTTCGGGAATATGTGGCAATAAACATAAGTCTTTCGAGTTAAAGATGTATGTCCCGCGTTCATCTTCCATCACTGGATAATATTCTCCCGGGCGTTTTTCTTCCACTAAATTAAATTTCCAACGACATGGTTGGGCACATTGACCTCTATTCGCATCACGATCTGTAAAATAATTACTCATCAAACAGCGTCCAGAATAAGAAATACACATAGCCCCGTGAACAAAAGCTTCTAGCTCAATATTAACTTTATCACGGATGACGTTAATATCTGCTAATGATAATTCTCTTGCCAATACTACTCTATTAGCACCTAATTCCTGCCAGAAAAGCACGGATGACCAATTGGTATTATTTGCTTGAGTGCTGATATGTATAGGCAAATTAGGTGCGACTTCTCGAATAATACGATAGACACCTAAATCTGCGATAATAACTGCATCGACATGGCATTCAGACAAAAATTTAATATAATCTGGTAATGCTGGCAAATCCTCATTATGGGGAAATATATTTACGGTTACATATGCTTTTTTTTGCAAACTATGAGCAAATTCAATTCCCTCTTTAAGCTCGTCTTCCGTAAAATTACCGCCAAAGGCGCGTAATCCAAAAGATTTTCCCGCCAAAAATACTGCATCTGCACCATATAATAGAGCCATCTTGAGTTTTTCAAGATTACCTGCTGGTGCTAAAAGTTCAGGCTTTTTCACTTTATATTCGCTCCTTGATAATAAGAAATTGCTACACCGTCGCCATCATGATAAATTGTAGTAGAAAATCTAGGATCTGTTTTAACAAATTCTAAATATTCTTTCAACCGCTTGACAATCGTTTTATAACGTCGTAAAGGAGGCTCTTCACTCATAACCATACCTCGAAACAATACATTGTCGGCTATAACAACAGCACCAATCGATAATTTATCTATGATTTTACTTAAATAATCAAGATATTGAGCTTTAGCTGCATCAATAAATACCATATCAAATGTACCTTCAAGCTGTAATAAGATATTGCTAGCATCCCCATCTAAAAGTTGAATTTGTTCAGTCCTACCGGCTCTGGCAATATAATCATAGGCAATATCAATACGAGTAGCATCCTGTTCAATTGTAATAATTTTGCTGTCCTTAGGCATATAATGAGCCATAAGCAAAGCCGAATAACCAATTGCCGTACCTATTTCTAGAATGGACTTCGGCTGTTTCGTCTTAACCGCCTCAATTAATAGACTACCACTTATCTTATTAATAATCGGCACATTGTACTCAGTAGCATATTCTTCTATTTCTTTAAATAAATCCAATATTTCACCCCTATTATTTACGCACCTTTTCTATTGCGGCAAGATGTTCTTCATATGTTTTACTAAAATGATGTGCACCTTGTTGATCAGCCACAAAATACACAAAATCTGTTTGCTTCGGATATAAAACAGCATTAATTGCTGCTATCCCAGGATTGGCAATAGGCCCAGGAGGCAATCCCATATGCTGATAGGTGTTATAAGGTGATGAAATTTCAGTATCTTGCACTGAAAGCTCCACTTTAGGATACCCCAGAATATATTGAATCGTAGCGCAGGACTGCAACGGCATATCTTGGTGTAAACGATTGAGAAATACCCCAGCAATAACGGGACGATCGTGCTCTATCTGTGCTTCTTTTTCCACCAATGATGCTAAGATAATCACATCTTTAATTGATAAACCCATTTCATTTGCTCTCATTCGCATACTTTCATTAAAATCTTTATCAAATTGCGATATCATCATACTTAATAGTTGCTCTTCTGTAGCACCTTTGGCAATTTGGTAAGTATCTGGAAATAGATATCCTTCAGCCTTATATATCACATTAGAATTCTGATTTGCCATATAAGGATAGCGGGTAGCTTTTTGCGCTAGCATTTTAAATTTTTCGGCACTACCTAATTGTTTTTCTTGTATGAGTTTAGCAATTTGTTCAACAGTATATCCTTCTGGTATAGTTATTTGCTGATATAAGGTTTGTCCCTTTGCCAACATAGAAACAATTTGCTGCACAGTCATATTTTTATTTATAACATATTCACCAGCTTGTAAAGAATTTGCCATACCTTGCATCTTGGCTACAGCATGAAAGACAAATGCATTCTTAATAACACCTTGTTGATATAAAAGTTCACCAATATCATTAGCAGCCATTCCAGATTTTATTGTAATGACAAATGTTTCTCCAGCAGGTGAAGTAACAGGTTGTGTCAATTTATATATTACACTGCCCAAACAAAGAAAAATTAACACTAGCATAATATGCCATTTAAATTGCATTAACCTCTGCTCCATATAATCAACCCCACTCTTTATTAGATCTCCTTTTAAAGGAATGACTTTATTATACACAAAATGATAAAAAAAGACTAGGCTTCTGCTAAGTTCTAGACTTAAGCAAAAGCCTTAATTTAAAAACGCAAACTTATTGAAAAAGATGAAGCCTATTCGGCTTCATCTTCTTCTACCATTAGTTCTTCATAAGCCTTGCGGACTTCTTCAAACTC
>JARBUM010000087.1 GCA_029239675.1 Pelosinus sp.
CCTCGCTACCGGTTCACACCAACCACCGGCTCTCTGAAACGATCATAGGATTGCAACATTCTCCCTCATCACATTTACAATAATATTAAAAATAATCGACATTGCATTGCTTTTTGTTAATTATCTATCATTATACTCTTCCCTTTGTAGCTGTCAAGTGGAATTTTGAAAAAGGATGGGAAATTACAATTGATTTTACCTTGTTGCTATCAATACTGCTGCAAAGTGTAACGATAGAGAAGCTGCTGGAAGTATACCACCACATTGGAGAACATAGCCGAAGTGTACTAAAAAGTGACTGGACCAATTGTCCAGACTGGTGCTATTGGAACTATCCTCTAATGCGGGGTTAATGATTTTTAAAATACGGATTAAAAATAACTTAAAAAACATAAAAAATAACTAAAAATTTAAGTAAAAAATATTATTTTTTTTAAAAAAGTATTGCCAAAAAAAACTGAATACTTTATAATGAAGCCGTAAAGAGAATATACCGAATTATATGAATATATTGAATCAAGAAATGAAGGGAGGCCAAATTCTTATTATTTATTTTATGAAATAAATAAAAATTTTATATGAATTACTTAAAAACGCTTAAATATCTAGTTGGTGAACCGTATGAATATATGCTAAAATAAATGTAGTATTATTATCCAAGGTAAGAGGAGTAAAATAATGAATATTACAGATATAGCAAATATAGTGGGAGTTTCACCAGCAACGGTATCAAATGCATTAAATGATCGCAAAGGTGTTAGTGAAGAAACTAAACAGAGAATCTTAAAAACTGCCAAAGAGTTAGGTTACTATAAGGAAACCAATTCTAACAACAATACGCAGAGAAGTATTCGTTTTGTTATATATAAAAAACATGGGCTTGTTGTAGCAGATACTCCTTTTTTTTCTTCACTGCTTGAGGGAATTGAAAATGAGTGTAGGAGGCAGGGATATGAGTTGTTAATTTCACATGCTTATCATAGCGAGTGGAAAGAATTTATTAATGTGGTTAATACAGAATATTCTCAAGGGATTATTATCTTAGCCACGGAGATGAGTTTGGAAGACTTAGATCCCTTTCGTGAGCTTAGTGTACCAATTGTATTGTTAGATGGGCATTTTAAAGGTGAAGATTTTGATTGTGTGTTGATTAACAATATGGATGCTTCTTATAAAGCTACTAAATATTTGGTGCAAAGTGGACATAACCAAATTGGATATCTTCATAGTTCGGTTCATATCAATAATTTTCTTTACCGTACACTTGGATTTATGGATGCATTACATGACTGTAAAGTAAAGTTTAATTCAGAGTTCGATTTTTACTTAGAGCCTAATATGGAAGGGGCTTATCGTGATATGAAGGCATTGCTGGAAAAAGGTGATGTCAAATTACCTACCGCATTTTTTGCAGATAATGATAATATTGCTTTTGGCGCTATGCGAGCCTTGAAGGAGAATAAAATTAGAATTCCTCAGGATGTATCTATTGTGGGCTTAGATGACATGCCTTTTTGTGAAATTACCAGTCCACGGTTGACTACCATTAAAGTTTTTACACAAGACATAGCCAGCGCTGCAGTTCGAAGACTTTTGCAAATTATAGAAGGCGATAAAGAGAGGACAACACAAAAAATTGAGGTAAATACTGAGCTGATTATCAGGGACAGTGTTTTACAACTAAAATCGTAAGTGAAAATCTAAAGGGGTGAATGATATGGGAGATAGAATTAAACTGGGTTATGCTCCTACACGACGTTTTGTGTTTAGCAAAGAGGATGCACATAAATATAAAAATTTGATATTGGAAAAAATCTCTGAGTTCGATATTGAAATCATAGATCTGGAAGGTATTAATAAATTCAAGATGCAGAAGTAGATGCCGTATTCTTTCCCCACTGTAATTTTGGTACAGAGCATACTGTGGCGCAAGTTGCGAAGGCTTTGCAAAAGCCAGTGCTATTATGGGGTCCCAGAGATGAGGCTCCCCTAGCAGATGGAAGTCGCTTACGTGATACCCAGTGTGGGTTATTTGCTACTGGCAAAATATTACGAAGATTTAATGTCCCGTATACTTATATTGTAAATAGCACGTTAGAAGATCCAGTGTTCACCAGAGGATTTAGGAATTTCATTGCAGCCAGCAATGTAGTTAAAAAAGTCAGAAAATTAAAAATATTACAGGTGTCTACTCGGCCTGCTGGCTTCTGGACAATGATCTGCAATGAGGGAGAACTTCTTGAGAAATTTGGGGTTGAGGTATATCCTGTAACTCTGCAAGATATTAAAGGTCTAATAGAACAGGCAGAAGCAGAAAATGGCGTTGAACTTAATACGACGATTGAACTCATCATTTCCAAATTGGATTGTAGTGAAGTAGATGATTTTGCCGTTAAAAGAGTTGCTGCTTTGAAAGTTGCTTTATCAAAACTGATTACGGATCATGGTTGTTCGGCAGTAGCTATTCAATGCTGGACTGCATTGCAAAAAAGTATAGGCATAATGCCTTGTCTTGCTAATGCACTATTAACTGATGAAGGTATACCAGCAGTTTGTGAAACCGATATACATGGAGCCATTACCGCTGTTATGGCTCAAGCGGCAGCCATGGGAACAACAGTACCGTTTTTTGCTGACGTGACTGTTCGAGATGAGAAAAACGATAATGCTGAGCTATTATTCCACTGTGGAAATTTCCCGCTATCCTTGGTGGCTGAAGATTCTACACCTAAATTTAGACATCATTTCTTATTTGACGATCACGCACCAGGTACCCAAGAAAGTGAAATTAAAGGTGGTAATGTATCGATTGTTCGGTTTGATGGTGATCATGGAGAATATTCTTTGTTCCTGGGTAAAGCCAAAGGTATTAAAGGCGCATTTACACGTGGCACGTACTTGTGGATCGAAGTGAATGATTGGCCATTATGGGAAGAAAAACTAGTGACAGGCCCCTATGTTCATCACTGCGTAGGTATCCATGATGATGTAATTCCTGCTCTTTTTGAAGCATGTAAATATATACCCGGGCTCAATCCTGACCCCGTTGATCCGACAAAAGCAGAAATTGAAGCTTTTCTACGTGGCAAAGAATAATCACTTAGAGGGGGAGAATGTAATTGGTTACTATTGAAGATTTAAAAGCAAAAGCAACACAAATACGCAAAGATGTAATTGAAATGGTATATCGGGCAAAAACAGGTCATACTGGCTCATCTCTTTCCAATACAGATATTTTGACTACTTTATATTATAGTATATTGAACGTTGATCCGGAAAATCCGGACTTAGAGAATAGAGACCGATTTATACTTAGTAAAGGGCATGCCGTTGAATCCTACTATGCGATATTAGGAGATAAAGGTTTTTTTCCAAAAGAAGAATTAAAAACATTCAGTGAATTCGGCAGCAGGTTGATCGGACACCCCAATAATAAGGTGCCTGGGGTAGAAATGAATACGGGCGCATTGGGTCATGGTCTCTCCATCTCTGTTGGTATGGCACTAGCGGCGAAGAAAAATCAAGGATCTTATCGAGTATTTACACTGATGGGCGACGGGGAGCAGGCTGAAGGGTCTATTTGGGAAGCCGCTATGTCGGCAGCCCACTATAAGCTAGACAATTTAGTTGCTATTATTGATCGTAATAAACTACAAATTTCCGGAACGACAGATTTTGTCATGGAACTAGAACCTCTAGAAGACAAATGGAAAGCCTTTGGCTGGGAGGTTATCGCAGTAGATGGACATGATATAGAAAAAATGCAACAAATCTTTGCTGCAGCACCAATCACGAAAGGAAAGCCCACATTGGTGATGGCTTATACAACCAAAGGCAAAGGTGTCTGCTATATGGAAAATGTGCCTCATTGGCATCATGGTGTACCTACCGTGGAAGAATATGAGCAGGCACTTGAAGAGCTGTGTGACAAAGGAGGGGGGCAACCATGAATAAAATACCAAATCGACAAATTATCTGTGATACACTAGTTGAGTTTGGCAAGGACGATCAAGATATTATGGTTCTCACTAGTGATTCCAGGGGTTCAGCCTCGATGGGCAATTTTGCCAAGGAATTGCCAGAACAGCTCATTGAGGTAGGTATTGCCGAGCAAAATTTGGTAGGTATTGCCGCTGGTCTTGCTGCTTCAGGTAAAAAAACTTTTGTTGCTTCACCTGCTTGTTTCTTATCCATGCGCAGTATTGAGCAAATAAAAGTAGATGTTGCCTATTCCCAAACCAATGTAAAACTAATCGGTATTAGTGGTGGCCTAAGTTATGGTGCACTTGGCATGTCCCATCATTCCTTACAAGATATTGCCGTAATGCGTGCCATACCAGGAATTGATATTATTCTTCCTGCAGACCGCTTTGAGACCAAACTCGTTATTAAAGCTCTGCTTACGAATAAGGGCGCTGCTTATGTAAGAATCGGTCGTAATGCAGTCGCAGATATATATGAATCTGATAGTTATGATTTTCAGATTGGTAAAGCAATTACGTTGTCAGAGGGGAATGACCTTACTATTATTGCGACTGGCGAAATGGTAAAAGTGGCAGTGGATACGGCTGCCGAATTAAAAACGATAGGTATCGCCTGCAGAGTACTCAATATGCATACTATAAAGCCACTGGATGAAGGAGCTATTATAAAAGCTGCTAAGGAAACAGGGAAAATCATTACAATAGAAGAGCATAGTATTTTTGGTGGTTTAGGTTCAGCAGTTGCAGAAGTGGTAGTACAGAATCATCCTGTACCTGTAAGAATTTTAGGAATTCCAGATGAACCTGCTATACCGGGAAAATCCCAAGAAGTATTAGCGTATTACGGGCTTTGCACTGATAATGTCAAAAAGATAGCTTTGCAATTACTAAAGTAAAGCGGAGGTTGGGAATAATGGGAGATGGCTACATACTTGCCCTTGACCAGAGTACATCAGCCTCAAAGGCTATGCTTGTAAATCGAGATGGTGTAATTGTTACTCAGACAGCACTGGAGCACAAGCAATATTACCCTAAGCCGGGCTGGGTAGAGCATGACGCTATGGAAATTTACGAAAATGTGAAATATATTCTGTCGGATGTACTAAAAAAGGCAAACCTAGAGTCAGCTAATATAGACGTATTAGCGATTACCAATCAGCGTGAGACAGTAGTCGTATGGGATAAAGATACAGGGGTTCCGATCTATCATGCGATTGTATGGCAGTGTCGAAGAACCAGTGAAATATGCTTACAGCTAAAAGATCAAGGGTTAGAAAATACAGTAAAAGATCTGACAGGTCTTTTACTAGACCCTTACTTTTCAGCGACAAAAGTAAAATGGATATTAGAAAATACAGTGCCTGACGCCATGGAAAAGGCACAAGCGGGAAAATTATTAATGGGTACAATGGATTCATGGCTCATCTGGAAGCTAACTGGCGGAAAGGTCCATGCTACAGATTATACCAATGCGAGTAGAACTCTTTTATGTAATATAAAATCCTTGGAATGGGACGATGCTCTTCTAAAAATTTTCAACATTCCAAAAACAATGCTGGCAGATATAAAATCCTCTAATGCAACTTTTGGCTATACAAAGGCTGGTGAAGTATTTGCTAGTCCTATTCCAATAGCAGGTGTTATGGGTGATTCTCAGGCGGCCTTATTTGGACAGAATTGTTTTGAATCTGGTATGGTAAAAGCAACTTATGGTACAGGTTCATCGGTAATGATGAATATTGGTTCTGCGTATAAGCCGGTGGGAAATGGCCTGGTTACATCTATCGCTTGGGTGATAGACGGAAAAGCCGAATATGTACTGGAAGGCATCGTACATTGTTCGGGTGATTCATTAAAATGGCTCAAGGATAATTTGGAATTAATTCATGATTTTACCTGCATACAAGGTTTAGCTGAGAGTATTGAGAGTAACGAAGGCGTATACATGGTGCCGGCTTTTGTCGGGCTAGGTATACCTCACTGGGACGCTGATGCCAAGGCTGCTATCTTAGGTATGTCTAGAGGCACAAGCAAAGAGCATATTGTTAGAGCTGCTCTAGAATCCATTGTATACCAAATCAAAGACGCAATTGATACGATGCAAAGCGAATCAGAAATCAGGATAAAAGAGCTTAGGGTAGATGGTGGACCAACAGAAAATTCATTTTTAATGCAGTTTCAAGCCGATATGCTGAACATAAAGGTTACGAGAGCCAAAGTAGCGGAGTTATCTGTGATGGGAGCAGCATACATGGCTGGCCTAGGCGTTGGAATATGGAATATGATGGACTTATCAAAACTAAGACAAATAGAACAAGTTTACATTCCCTCCATGGAAGATGCTGTTAGGACACAATACTATCAAGGCTGGGAAGAAGCAGTAGCGAGAGTTCTATCCAAGTCGTTGTAAATTGATTCAGGTCTATATTCTTTTTCGATAGAGAAAGAATGTAAATAATAATTAATAGGGGGAGAAAATATGAAAAGCATCACCAAATCTATGTTCATGGGGCTTTTAGTTGTTAGTATGATTGGTCTTTTGGTTGCAGGCTGTGGCGGTCAAAAAACAGCTGCGGACAAACCCGCTGAGAAAGCAAGTTCGGGTTCCAAACTAATAGTGGTTATAACTCCATCACACAGTAATCCGTTCTTTAAAGCAGAAGCACTTGGTGCAGAAGCGAAGGCGAAAGAACTTGGTTATGAGGTGTTGTCACTGGTTCATGATGATGACGCTAACAAACAAAGTGAAATGTTTGATACCGCTATTGCTCGTAAGGCCGTTGCCATTATCTGTGACAATGCAGGTGCCGATGCCACATTGGCAGCTGTGAAAAAAGCCAAAGATGCTGGAATTCCTACTTTCCTTATTGACCGTGAAATCAATGTTACAGGTAGTGCTGTATCACAAATCGTTTCTAATAACTTTCAGGGGGCTAAGTTGGGTGGCGAAGAATTTGTTAAATTAATGGGTGAGAAAGGGAATTATGTTGAATTAGTAGGTAAGGAATCGGATACTAATGCAGGCATTCGTTCAAAAGGTTATCATGATGTGATTGATCAATATCCAGAATTGAAATCTGTTGCTCGTCAAAGTGCTAACTGGAGTCAAACGGAAGCTTTTTCTAAAATGGAATCTATTATCCAAGCCAATAAAGATATCCAAGGTGTAATTTGCGGCAATGATACTATGGCCATGGGCGCAATGGCCGCTATTAAGGCTGCTGGCTTAAAGAACGTAATTGTAGTCGGCTTTGATGGCAGTAATGATGTAAGAGACTCCATCATTGGTGGTGATATAAAAGCTACTATATTACAACCTGCTTTTCAGATCGCTCAGATGTCAGTGGAACAGGCTGATAAATTCTTAAAGAGCGGTTCCACTGGAGAAAAAGAAAAACAGTTAGTGGATTGTGTGTTAATTAATGGCGCGAATGCTAAGAAACTAGAAACGTTTGCTGTTAAATAAACGTTAGATATCCGCCAGTGAAGATCCTTATAGCAGGATGGATACTAATTCATCCTGCTATAAGGATCAGGCAATAATCATCAGATCATTTGATGAGGAGAATAGTATGAATAAAATAATAAAATCTATCAGAAGGCTATATATGATAAAAAATTTTAAAAATCAGTGTATTAGGAGTGCCAAGGTCGCTTTATTACTTGTATGTTTATTATTCTCATCTATTTTGTTTTCTGGCTGTAAACTCTATACTGTGGTTTCCAATGATAAGAATAAAGATAGTCAGCAGGGCATCGCTGTTGAAGGCTTTGATGCCAATGTGTTTGTTAATTCTGTGTGGGAGAGTAAGGTGATTCCGACGATAAACCAAAAAGCTGTAGATATAGGTGAAGTCATTAAAGCTACAACAAACAATGCGGATGAAGCGGGCAAAAAATATGGAATTAGAAGCGCTCAGGAGGGAAGTCCGTGGAATTTCATCGTTAAGGGTAAAGGAAGAATCGTACATGTTAATAAGGAGTCCAGGGCCGGCACATTAGACGTAGATCTTGCTCCTTATGATGGTAAGCCAGACTTTAAAATACAGATAGGACCGGTAATCAAAAATACAGCTGTTCGAGACTCTTTTGAGTTTATTAAATATGATGATTTTAAAAACCAGATGGTGTTTGCTGAATTATCAAATGCTTTTCATAAAAAAATTACCGACACCCTATTAAGTAAGAATGATTTTGCTAATATCAAAGAAAAAGAAGTGAATTTTAATGGAGTATTTACATATATGCCATCTAGTGAAATTCTGGTAACTCCTATTACAATGGAGTTTACGGAAGGTGGTAAATAATGACTGATGATTTGTGTGTAACAGCTCGTGGTGTCAGCAAAATATATCCAGGGACATTAGCCTTACATAAAGTTGATTTTAATGTATATCGTGGCAAGGTCAATGTGGTGATTGGGGAAAATGGGGCTGGTAAATCTACTTTAATGAAGATTCTTGCTGGCATAGAACAGCCATCAGAAGGTGCTATCTGTCTAAATGGAGAGGAAATACACCTTAAAGGCACACGTGATGCGTCAGAAAGAGGAATCGGTATTATTCACCAGGAATTAAATTTATTTCCCAACCTTACGGTAGCGCAAAATATTTTTATGGGGCGGGAAAATACTCAATATGGAGTTATTTTAGATCATAAGAAACATATTGAAAAAACCAAAATGTTACTTGAGAGACTGGAACACCCTATTCATCCTGATACACCAGTCAGTGATCTTAGGGTGGGGCAGCAGCAGATTGTTGAAATAGCTAAGACTATGGCTCAACAGGATTTACATGTCTTGATTATGGATGAGCCAACATCATCCCTCAGTACAGCTGAAGTAGAGGTTTTATTTAGATTAATTGAGGAACTGAGAGGGCAAGGAATTTCCATTATATATATATCCCACAGACTAGAAGAAATCATGCGCATTGGTGACTACGTTACGGTTCTGCGTGATGGTAAGTTGGTCGGGGAAGAAAAAGTAAAAAATATTGATATCCCTTGGATTGTGAGAAGTATGGTAGGCCATAGTGATACCAAGATGAACTATAAACAAGAAAAACCAATTGGTGATGAAATTTTGCGAGTAGAATCTTTAACTTTGCCGCGTAGGGGTGGAGGCTATACATTAGACCATATTTCTTTTTCCTTGCGTGCTGGTGAGATACTGGGCATATATGGTCTTTTAGGCTCAGGGCGTACAGAACTGATTGAATGCATAATGGGAATGCATCCAGAATCTACGATTGATATGTACCTAGAAGGAAAAAAGATCAAGCCCACATCCATTTGGGAACAAATTCAAAAAGGCTTTGCCCATATACCAGAAGATCGGCAAAGAGAGGGTTTGGTGCAGACTCTTTCCATCGCCAGAAACATGACATTGGCGAGCTTATGGAACTACACGAAAGGTATTCATCTACTTCATAAAAAAGAAGATGATAGTATAACTAAAACGATTAAGGATTTAGAAATTAAAGTTGCAGATAAAAATTTACCAATTCTTTCATTAAGTGGTGGCAATCAGCAGAAAGTGGTTATTAGCAAAGGTATATTGACTTCGCCGAAAGTGCTGCTCTTAGATGAACCTACTAGGGGTATTGATGTAGGTGCCAAAGCAGATGTCTTTAAGATCGTTAATAAATTTGCTGCTCAGGGAATGGGAATTATCTTGGTAGCCTCTGAATTAAAAGAGATTATTGCCATAGCTGACCGGATTATTATTTTATCAAATGGGCAGGCAACAGGTGAATTGAGTGGAGATGAAATTACAGAAGAGTCTCTTGTTAAGGCTTCGGGAAAAGGGCATACTTCGGGTAAATTAGAGAATATTTCTTAAAGATAAAAGGAGATCATTTACTATGAGCGACATCATGAGTCAGGTAGCAGGGACACAAGCCAAAAGTAATGTGTCAGTCGGATTGTTGTTATTAAAAGCCAGGACTTTTATTGCCTTAATCCTTTTAGTGGTCATATTTAGTTTCCTTACACCAAGTTTTCTTACTCCTAACAGCTTGATACTCATTGCCAAGCATGTTGCCCTCTATGCACTACTGGGTATTGGTATGACCCTTGTCATTATTAGTGGCGGTATTGATTTGTCCGTTGGCTCCATTGTGGGGCTTGCAGGGATGATTGCTGGTGGGCTTATTCATGAGGGATTACGGCTCCCTGTATTTGGCGTTACTATTTATTTTAATGTCGTTATCGTTATGCTATTAGCATTGTTAGTAGGAACAGGTGTAGGTGCCGTTAATGGGGTTTTGATTACTCGGTTTAATGTAGCACCATTTATCGCAACACTAGGTACTATGTACGCGGCCCGGGGGTTTGCTCTGATTCGTTCCAATGGTGAGACCTTCCCGAATTTGGTGGGTAATGCTACTTTAGGAAATGATGGTTTTCCCATATTAGGTGCAGGAAATATAGTTGGCATACCCCTTTCCATTTGGTTTATGATTCTTGTTGGCTTAGCAGCGGCTTATCTTTTGAAAAAAACACCCTGGGGCTGGCATATATTTGCCGTAGGTGGAAATGAAAAGGCTGCTAAGCTTTCCGGCATTCGGGTAGACCGAGTGAAAATGCTGGTGTATATGATTTCTGGTTTTTGTGCAGCTCTAGTAGGGTTGATTGTTTCCTCACAATTAGTGGCGTCACATCCGGCTACAGGAAATTCTTGGGAGATGAATGCCATTGCCGCAGCTGTACTAGGGGGGACTTCCATGGCCGGCGGTATCGGAACCATCGGCGGCACCTTGATTGGTGCTTTTGTTATCGGGGTATTAAGTGATGGTATGGTTATGATTGGTGTTTCAGAATTTTGGCAGATGGTCATTAAAGGTCTGGTTATTGTCGTTGCCGTTATTGTAGATCAATTCCAGAGAAATATGGAAAATAAAATGGCTCTTGAACGAAAAAATGCTTAGGAGGATGTTAGCATGTTAAAAGGGATTCCTGCTATTATTTCACCTGATCTTTTGAAAATTATGCATGAGATGGGACATGGTGATGACTTAGTCATCGGTGATGCTAATTATCCTGCAGCAAGCAATGCCCAAAGACTGATTCGCTGTGACGGTCATGGCACTACTGAACTACTTGATGCTATTTTGCAACTGTTTCCTTTGGATAGTTATGTGGAATATCCTGTGTCTTTAATGCAAGTGGTGCCTGGTGATCCAACGATTCCTGAAATTCAAGATGAAATAAAAAAAGTGGTTATCAAACAGGAAGGCCGCGGTGAAAAAGTAATCGAATATGTGGAACGTTTTTCTTTCTATGAGAAGGCGAAAAAGGCTTATGCTATCGTCGCCACGACGGAGCGAAAACTATATGGGTGTATGATTATTAAAAAAGGTGTTATCAAGTAATTCAAAGAATTCGCATTTGAAAGAAAATAGAAATTAACTAGCCCCGTTCAAAATTGATAACGCACACTTACGCTATACGTTCTTCCAGTGGTTGCTTCACTAGCATAAAATTCCTTATCAAAAAGGTTTTGGATACTAAATTGTAATGTCGTATTAGGTGTTACTTTATAATTAAAGTAAGTATTCATC
>JARBUM010000088.1 GCA_029239675.1 Pelosinus sp.
TATATAGATCTCTCCTTTCTGAGTGTCTTTTCTAGAAAGACAATTTATTCTAACATTCTTTTTATAAATAGGCAATAAATCCTAAAAAATGGAATGCCGGATAGTGCTGTTCTTTGATTTTTTAGAGGAAACTCAAGTGTATTCGAGAAAAACACACACAACAATATTTAATAGAAGAATGTTAGAATACCTTGACTATATTCTTAAATGTACACTTATAATGGAAAAAACGTCCTGGATGCGGACGTTTTTAATGGACAAATATTTTAAAAGAAAGTTAGATTATAAAAAAAGTAAGGTATCAGCAGAGTACTGACACCTTACTTCCAAACTAAATTCTAATCTGAGCTCCTAATAAGTCAACAAAAGCTTTAAGCCAGGCAGGATGGTTAGGCCATGCTTGAGCGGTGACTAATTTGCCGCAGATGGCAACAGGCTGATCTTGCCAATTGGCTCCAGCAAGGCGACATTCAGCAGAGCAAGCGGGGTAAGAAGTAACGGTACGATTGGATAATACACCAGCAGCAGCTAGTAGCTGTGTACCATGACAAACAGCGGCAACAGGTTTGTCTGCTGTGAAAAATGCCTGCACAATTTTAATGGTTTCATCGTACATTCTAATATACTCTGGTGCTCGTCCGCCTGGGATCACGAGGCCTACATAATCATCAGGATTGATATCAGAGGCTGCTATATCCACGGGAATACGGTGACCAGTTAATTCTATATAGGTATCCAGGTTTACAAAATCATGTACTACGAGTTGTAACATATCACCAGCTTTTTTATTTGGAGCGGAGATATCAACTTGATAGCCTAGCATCATTAATGCCTGTTGAGGTACTTTCACTTCATAGTCTTCTGCGCAGTCACCAGTAAGCAATAAGATTTTTTTTGTCATGATTGTATAACCTCCCTTTTAAATTACACAGAATTTCTATATCATGAGTCATCTTTCCTGCCCAAAAACATCTATTAGTATTAAAACATCCCTTTTTTTCGGAGATATAGGCCAACGCCACAGCTAGTGATAATAGCAAGAAGTAGAACCAGCCAAAAGCCCACCGCTGTACCTTGCCAAGGCACTATAAGGGTCATGCTCCAAAAGCTAGAAATCATGGTAGGAATCGAGACCAAGATAGTTATTGAAGCCAAAAACTTCATAATATGGTTCAAATTATTATTGATAACGGAAGAAAAGGCATCCATCATACTGCTGAGTATTTCACTATAGGTCTGTACTAGTTCCAATGCTCGTTTATTTTCAATAATAACACTTTCTAAGACATCTTCATCTTCTTCATGCATTTGCAGTAAATACCGCATTTGCGGGTCGGAACGCATGCGAAGTATGGTTTCTGCCACGATTACATTACCACGTAGAGCAGCTGTAAAATAAGTGAGCCCTTTTTCTAAGTCAAGCAGTTGAAAGACTTCTTCATTGTTTGTTGATTTTCGCAGGCTAAGTTCAATTTCATCCGTTCGCTTACGGATTTGGCGTATATACTTTAGAAATACTGTATCTGCATGGTACAAAATTTGGAAAAAGAATTGAGTTCTCTTAGCTGTATCGAATAAAAAACGGCTACCATCGTTATGATCAGGAAGCACTTGTACTAGATCATTACTTATTGTAATGGTTGTATGTGGTGTTAGTATGATACTAAGAGGAGCTGTTTCATAGCGATCTTCACCAAGAGAAAGGGGTACGTGAATAATAGCAAGAATACAGTTATCTCCTAAGACAATCCTAGGACAGTCATCTTCATCAAATGCAAAACGAAAGAAATACTCAGGGATTTGAGCTGCAGCTGACATTTGTAAGATTTCTTCTGGTGTTGGATCGATAAGTTTAATCCAAACTCCTTTTTCGGAAGGGTCCCATGGTACCTCCTGGAGTTTGGATTGTATTGTTTTGTATGTTGTCAGCATAAGATTCTCCTATTAACCTTTTTGTACCCAGTACTGTGCTTTAGAAATTCCTTCTAGATCGATGTTTTCCACAATCCCAACAATGGCTGCGTCAACAGCACTATTCACATTGCTCATTACCCGTCGTGCAGAACTTCCGGTAGTTACTAAAACCGTTTCACCATTTCCTGCTCCTACAGTATCCACTGCAACTTGTAAGCTTATAGTGTTCATGCCATCTAAATTCAGAGGTTGAACTACTAAGAGTTTATTCCCGATTAAACTATCATTTTTGGTTGGGGCTACAACTGTTCCTACCACCTTGCCAAGCCACATGAAAATTCCTCCTAAGTACATTCTTTTCGATTCGTTTTTTCTCTACCTACATTCATTTGACGAAGGATTTTTATTTCCTTTGTATTATTTTGTGCCGCCATGGAATAATATTGTTTTTATCTTTAAATTGCTGATCTAAAGATATCTTCTATCTCACGTTGAGAACCTTGGCGAGGATTAGTTACACAACAAATATCTTTGAGGGCATTGATTGCAAGGGTTGGGATATCTTTTTCGTTAAATCCACGAACTTCAGAGAGGGATTTGGGGATTTTAAGATCATTAATCAGTTCTCTAATTGCTGTTACTGCCAATAAAGCCGCAGATTCATCAGACATATCTCTTATATCCTTACCCAAAGCTTGGGCAATATGGGCATATTTCTGTGGAACAGCATGGCGATTAAAATCAGCAACATAAGGCAGCATAATGGAATTAGCCAAGCCGTGAGGCAAATTATACATTCCACCTAGTTGGTGGGCAAGGGCATGTACATAACCTAGACTAGCATTATTAAAAGCAATTCCAGCTAGGTACTCTGCATAAACCATCATTTCTCTTGCTTCTATATTATTGCCATCTAGAAAGGCGGCTTTGAGATAGCCAGCAATTAGCTCTATAGCCTTTAATGCTTTGCAATCTGTTACGGGCGTAGCATTTAATGATACATAGGCTTCAATTGAATGAGTTAATGCATCCATTCCAGTAGCAGCAGTAAGCCCAGGTGGCATTCCTAGCATAAGCTCTGCATCGTTTACAGCAATGATAGGCGTCACATGCCAATCTGTAATCGTCATTTTAATATGATTTTCTTCATCGGTGATAACGCAAAAACGAGTTAACTCACTACCAGTGCCAGCTGTAGTATTTACAGCAATTAAAGGAGCAGAGGCTTTCTTAGATTTATTAAGACCTACATAATTTCTGATTTCGCCCCCATTTATCGCTAAGAGGGCAATGGCTTTTGCACAGTCATGAGGTGAACCTCCACCAAAGGAAATAAGAAAATCACAACCATTATCTTGAAATAATTTTAAGCCATAATTCACTTGAGGAATGGTTGGATTGGGAGAAACATCATCGTGAATGATGTAGAAGATACCTGCTTCTTGTAAGATTTTTGTTAATTTTTCAATTAATTTCATTTCCACTAAAACCCTATCGCTTACGATAAGAGCTTTTTTAAAGGCCATAGGCTTTATATAATGTACAATCTGTTCTAAGCAGCCAACGCCTAAGATGCTTATGGGTGTCATAAAATACTCAATAATCTTTTTGTTCACGAAAGTGTAAGCCTCCTTTATAGTAGCTTAGTTACAGTAACCATATCATTGCTGTTTTGTTTCAGCAAGGTTTGTCAGGGCTGGTTTTGATAATTGAGCAATAAATCAATACAAGACAACAAAGCAGGACCTATAATAGACTCTGCTTTGTTGTCTTGTACCAAAATTTATATGTTTTTTAGGTGGAAGAAGATAAGACTTTACGAACCCGCAAGACCAATGCCGCTGATGTAGCACACAGAGTTCTTTGTATCCTTTGTATCTTGGTAATTGGATTGTGTTTTTGATGTTTTAAATGATGCTAACGCTTTCTTATTAACAAACAAAAGAAACATGCAATTTTATAATAAGTTATGACAGAATATTGCCTAGTATCTATTCTCAAGAAGGAAAGGAGCCTTACTTTACGGAATGAATATATATTGACATTGCAGTAAGGGAAGGAGTAGGTGGAAGAATTGTTCGGAAATATGATTGGCGATTTTGTCACTGGCTTTCAATTTTTAACACGAATTCCAATCAAAGTACAAACTCATTGGACGCCAGAGAGTTTTAGTAATAGTGTTAAATTTTTTCCTCTTATCGGTGGTATTATCGGTTTGTTATTGGCTGGAATTTTGTATGGAACAGAGAGTTTCTGGGGTGCAAAGGTCCCAATTCACCTTATGGCTATAGGATTAATTCTGATTGAGATACTAATAACTGGCGGATTACACTGTGATGGATTAATGGATACAGTAGATGGTATTTTTTCGGGAAGACCTCGTGAGAAAATGTTAGAAATTATGAAAGACAGCAGGGTAGGTGCTTTTGGTGCCATGTCATTCTGTCTGCTCATTTTCGTAAAGTATTCTTTAATTATGGACATTGACCCTTTGTTATTACCAGTGGCTATTTTGGTAATGCCCATTGTAGGACGTACTGCTGTTGTAGCTGCCATTACGATGTATCCCTATGCTAGGTCAGAAGGATTAGGAAAGGCTTTTTATCAATCTGCGCATAAATATACTCTTTGGGTGGCAGGGATATTCTCAGCTTTGTTATTAATTCCTTTGGGCAAACTTGTAATAATAAGTGGAGTAGTAGGTATTACCTTCGCCTTGCTTCTTTCTGAATATATTAGTAAGCGACTTGGCGGCCTAACGGGAGATGTCTATGGTGCCATTATTGAACTTACTGAAATTATTACCTTATTGGTATTCATTATTTGAAAAGAAGGAGATATTTTGACTAAAGTAATTTTTGTTCGTCATGGTCAAACTTCCTGGAATCAAGAGAAAAGGTACCAGGGACATAGCGATATCTCATTAAATAAAATGGGAGTAAGGCAAGCTGAGTTAGTCGGAGAGCGATTAGCAAAAGAAAATATAGGGGTAATATATAGTAGTGATCTTTTGCGCTCTTATCAGACTGCAGAGGCTATCGCTCAGCATCATGGTTTGCCAATTATTACGAGAGCAGGATTTCGTGAGATTAATTTTGGTCTATGGGAAGGACTCACTTATCAAGACATTATGGGAAATTGGCCAGAAATTCTAACCGGGATGTATTCCCAGCCAGGTGAGATCAGTCCACCCCAAGGGGAAAGCTTTTTTACAGTAAAGCAACGTGTATCCAAAGAACTGCAACAATGCATCGCTGATCATCCGAAGGAAACGGTTGTTATCGTATCTCACGGAGGAACCATGAGAGTGCTTCTTTGCGCAGCATTAAATATTGGTTTAGATAAAATGTGGTCCATACGCCAGGATAGTACGGCAATCAATATCATTCACTATTTAGATAATCAGACAGTAGTGTCCTTAATAAATGATACTTGTCATATAGAATAAGATATAAGATCGGATTTTTTTGACTATCTCCTTGACTATATTGCTAATCTGCGAATAGTGCATAGAAGAAAATAGGTAACTGTAGTACTATTGTGACAACAGAATAAATTTGCCACCAAACAGGTGCCTCTCAAATAGAGAGGAGAATAGGGAAGTTCGGAGAGGAAGTAAAAAATCCTTAAACGACGCGGTCGCGCCACTGTAATCGGGAAGAAGTTCTTGCATATGCCACTGGGAAGCCAGGAAGGCGCAGGAACTTTGATGATCCGTAAGCCAGGAGACCTGCCTGTTATGGCTGTCATCTACCTCCGCGTAAGGGGTAATGCCAGAAGGATGGGATTTTATATGAAAATACCTAGCCTTTTGTGCTAGGTATTTTTATATTTTTTGCGATGTATTATAAATTAGGAGGGATAAATATGGATTTAGAAACCAAAGTAGATGAGTTGTTGAACGGGGCGGCTAAACCACCTCAGAGTTTAGGGAAATTGGAAAAGCACCTCAAAAAAGTAATGCTTTCATGGGGTGAAATTCATCCAGAGATGAAACCCCATCATATTATCTTTGCAGCCGATAATGGGGTTATTGAAGAAGGTGTTGTCAATTTTCCAGGGGAAATTACTTACTTGCAGGCTAAAAATATGGCAGACGGTAGAGCGACAATTAGTTGTTTTTGTCAGTGTAATCAAATACCGTACAGTGTGATTGATATTGGTATTAATAGTACATTAGAGGCTGGTATCAATCATAAGGTAGCCTTTGGTACTAAAAATTTTATGAAAGCGGAAGCCATGACTCAAGAAGAATTTGATCAGGCTTGGGCGGTTGGCCAAGACACAGTAAAACGTTTAGTATTGCAAGAAGGACATAATATACTGTCCTTTGGTGAAATGGGAATTGGCAATACGACAACTTCATCTGCTGTTTTACATGCTTTAACTGGAATGCCACCAGAGTTTATTGTTGGCTATGGAGCAGGATTGAGTAGTAATGAAGTGTTGAAGCATAAACGCAATACAGTAGCAAAAGGTGTAGAACGTCACAAGAATAAAATGCAAAAGGTAGAAGATATTCTACGTTGTGTAGGAGGATTTGACATTGTAGGTATTTGCTCTGGAATGTTGCAATGTGCAAAATTGGGAGTTCCTTTTGTAATTGATGGATTTATCACAGCAGTAGCTTATGCCTGTGCATTCCGTATTGATAATACTATTGAGAAACATGGGATTCCTTCTCATATGTCAAAAGAGCCAGGTATGGCTTATTCATTACTATTAGGTAATATTACTGCAGATGATGTAATTATTCATGCCAATATGGCTTTAGGTGAGGGGACTGGTGCAATCCTTATGGTCTCCATGCTAAAAACCATGTCCTACACTATGCAGAACATGGCAAGGCTTTCGGATTTTGTATTAAGCGAACCATCGTCAGCGAAAATAGCTGCTGTATAAGAAATCGTCTTTGCTTGCTGTGATATAGTAAAATATTGCTGTTTGCAGGAACTAGTTTGCCCTTTATCTAATACTTCTCATATAAAATAGCAAAAAAATGATATAGTATAGACGTTTTGATAAGGGGAGGATTTCTAGTGCCAGCATTAAATCAATGTACCTTAGGCGAAATTGTAAATACGCAGATTTTACAAGAAATTCAAGATAAGTTTTCCGACGCAACTGGATTGGCTGCCGTCATTGTTGATCCCGAAGGAAATCCTATTACCACGCCCAGCAATTTCACGAAATTTTGTAGTTATATTCGCTCTCACCCCCAGGGGTTAAATCGATGTGTGCAATGTGATGATGAAGGTGGGCGCCGAAATCAGAAGCCTTTTGTTTATAAATGTCATGCGGGATTGACGGACTTGGCTGCACCTATCGTTGTAGAAAATCAATACATTGGTGCATTTCTTGCTGGGCAGGTTATTTTAGCCCATGAGGATAATGATGTCAAAAGGGAAATGCTGTGCTGCACAAGGGACTTGCAGTTAGAGGAGCATTTATTATCCGAATTTTTTGATATTGTGGAAGTTGTTCCGGAGAAACGCATAAAAGCAGCAGCAGATCTGATTTATATCATGTCAAACTATATTGTGGAAATTGGTGTAGCCAATCTTGCAGGCAAGAATCTTGTGAAAGAAGTAAAAGCAAAGGCTGAATTAGAGACCATGTTACGTGCCACAGAATTAAAAGCGCTACAGTCACAGGTCAATCCGCATTTTCTATTTAATACTTTAAACACCATTGCGCGGTTAGCAATGTTAGAAGGTGCCAGTCAGACTCAAGAAGTGGTTTATGCTCTATCTGATTTATTGCGTAATAATCTCCGAGATATTGAAATATTACGAACCTTAGAGCAAGAAGTAACATCCATTAAAGATTATCTGCTGATCCAAAAAGTTCGTTTTGGGGATCGTATTCAAGCATGTATTGATGTTGACCTGGCAATTATGGAGGCGAAAATCCCTCCTCTTACCCTTCAGCCTTTAGTGGAAAATGCCATTATACACGGGCTGGAAGGTAAGGTAGACGGAGGAGAAGTTCGCATTACTGGACGCCTTGAAGGAGAACAAATTGTTCTTATTGTCAGTGACAGTGGTAGTGGTGTATCGCCCGAAGATATTGGAAATATTTTTCGTGAAGAAAAACGTAAACAAATTCATGGACAAACTACAGGCTTGGGAATTATTAATGTTCACAAGCGAATTCAGCATTACTTCGGTAATGAATATGGTCTTAAAATGGAGAGCATATTAGGGGAAGGAACCAGTATTTATATCCGTCTTCCCTACTGTCCAGTCTAAGTCCAGTGTAGCAAGGAGAAAAACATGTATACATTATTAATTGTAGATGATGAACAATTAGAACGGCAGGCCTTACATTTTATTGTTAAGCAAAAATGTCCCAATATTAGGGTGATAGGCGAAACAGGAGATGGAAAAAGTGCTGTTCAGATGGCTGCAGTAGAAAAACCAGATATTGTATTAATGGATATCCGCATGCCAGAAATGAACGGGTTAGAAGCAGCAAAACGGATTCGCGCGTTACTGCCTGATACTGTGATTATCATGCTTACGGCTTTTGATGAATTTAGTTATGCAAAACAAGCTTTAACCATTGGGGTGGTAGAATATCTGTTGAAACCAGTTCGCCCTGATGATATTATGCATACTTTAGAGCTAACAATTAAGAAAGTTGATGAACTAAAGCGAAAAAAACAGGAAGAAGCTTCTTTACGAAAAAGCGTAGAAGAGGCTATTCCATTTATTCAGATGTCATTTGTCTATGATTTGATTTCTGGCAACATTAAAGACCTTGAGCATTTTCAAGAACGATCCCGATTTTTAGGTATGCAAGCGGAGCCTGGAGTCGTCTTAGTTGTCGATGTTGATAACTTTAAGCAACTTACCTCTAGTGATAGCGAGTTAGAAAAACAAATGATCAAACAAAGAATCTACAAACTTATTTGTAGTGTCGCTGGTGATCATGCTTTGGTCACACCTTTTGGCAGTGATAATTTGATTGTCTTATTAGGCTTTATGGAAGTAGAAGATATGGAAGTGATCAAAGCAAATGTGCAGAAAATAGCCTCGGATATCCGTGAATGCATAGCTCTAGAGATGGATATTAGTATTACAATTGGAATTGGTCGCTATTACTCTGATCCGCGGGAAATTCATAAGTCTTATTTAGAGGCCATGCATGCTCAGCGTCAACGATTTTATCTAGGCGATAGCCAAATTATTCATGTAGAAGATATACCTCATTTAAGCACTAGTCCCTTCAACTATCCTTTTCATTATGAAAGGGCAGTGCTAGATAAGGTGCGATGCGGCGATCGAAAGCAGGCGAAAGAGGCACTGCATGAATTGCTGGATGGAATTTTTGCCAGCAAAGCAAATATGGATACTGTCAAAGCCTGTGTACTAGAATTGTTGATTGTATTATCCCGATCAGCAGTAGAGGGTGGTGCCAATTTAGAGCAGCTTACCTTGTTGAACTTAAATTGTATTCATCATTTGCAAGAATGTAATAATAAATTACAGGTGGAAGCATGGATGTTTGAATCCCTGGATCACTTTATGGACAATATGTTAGAGAATAGAAGCAGCATGAACCTTAGGGTTATCAATAAAGCCTGTGATTATATTGTAAAAAACTACCATAAAAATATATCTCTGGAAGAAGTTGCGCAAACGGTACATTTAAGCCCATTTTATTTTAGTAGATTGTTTAAACAGGAAAAAGGCTATAATTTTGTAGACTTTTTAACTAAAGTAAGAATTGAGAAGGCCAAGAAAATGTTGCAAAATCCTGATTTTACAGCAGTACGGATTGCTGCGGAGGTAGGATATCAAGACGCTAGTTACTTTAGTCGTGTATTTCGTCAAGCAATGGGAATGACGCCAAATCAATATCGTAATGAAATACGTAATAGTAAGCAAGAGTGAAGTGCTAAGAT
>JARBUM010000089.1 GCA_029239675.1 Pelosinus sp.
ACATTCAATGTTGTAGCTATCAAAGAGTAGCGCAAGCGATAAAAAAATTGGAAGTCCGTGGAGCTCCTGCCATTGGTGCTGCAGCTGCTTTTGGGTTGGTACTAGGAGCTAAAGAACTTTGTAACAGTCAGGATTTTTGGAATGGTATTGAACAGATAGCTGAAGAACTAAGGCAAACCAGACCTACTGCGGTAAATTTATTTTGGGCTATAGAAAGAATGATGTCTGTTATTCAGAAAGCTGATAAGGGCAGCAATATTATGGATATTATTGCTTCTTTGGAAAAAGAGGCTATTACCATAGCTACTGAAGATCGTGATATGAATCGTAAAATTTCTCAATATGGTGCTCAACTATTTAATGAACCTATTTCTATACTTACCCATTGCAATGCTGGAGCATTGGCTACTGCTGGCTTTGGAACGGCTTTAGGTGTTGTTCGCCAAGCTTTTTCCGAAGGGAAGATTACTAGAGTATTTGCTGATGAAACAAGACCATTACTCCAAGGATCCCGTTTAACTGCATTCGAATTGATGCAAGAAAACATTCCAGTAACGCTAATTACAGATAATATGGCAGGCTGGGTTATGAAAAAAAATATGGTACAGGCTGTTATTGTTGGAGCGGATAGAATCACTCTTAATGGTGACGTAGCGAACAAAATTGGTACGTATAGTGTAGCAGTATTAGCTAAAGAGCATAATATACCTTTTTATGTAGCAGCTCCTGTATCTACTTTTGATTTTACCATGAAGAGTGGACTTGACATTCCTATTGAAGAAAGAAATGCGGATGAAGTCACTCATTTCTCCGGGCTTGCGACAGCTCCAGAAGGAGTTGATGTTTTTAATCCCGCCTTTGATGTTACGCCTAATTCCTTAGTTTCAGCAATTATAACGGAATTTGGTATATTAAAACAACCTTATAATAATGCAATCATTTCATTACAACAAGAAATAAAAGGAGTGCTGTAAAATGGAATCTATTATTCGCGATATAAAATTAGCACCACAAGGTCATGAGAAAATTAATTGGGTTAAAGAGTTTATGCCTGTGCTGAATGTATTAAACGAAGACTTATCTAAACGTAAACCTTTAAGTGGTAAAAACATAGTTATAACAATGCACTTAGAAGCTAAAACCGCTTATTTAGCCTTAGTTTTACAAAATGCTGGGGCAAATGTTGCTGTGACTGGTAGTAATCCTTTATCTACTCAAGACGATGTAGCTGCAGCTTTGGTGGAACAAGGTATCAAAGTTTTTGCTTGGTATAACACTACTACTGAAGAATATGAGCATTTTTTACATAAGGCCTTAGATACTAGACCAGATATTATTGTTGATGATGGTGGTGATTTAGTATCTTTACTTCATGGCGAGCGGAGTGAGTTGTTACCTAATATTTTAGGAGGTTCAGAAGAAACTACAACAGGTGTTATACGTTTAAGGTCTTTAGCGTCTGAAGGACGTTTGAAATTTCCTATGGTAGCCGTAAATGATGCATATTGCAAATATCTGTTTGATAATCGTTATGGCACAGGTCAATCGACATGGGATGGCATTATGCGTACCACCAACCTTACTGTGACAGGCAAGACCGTTGTAGTTGCCGGGTATGGATGGTGCGGTAAAGGTGTTGCCATGCGGGCCAAAGGGTTAGGCGCAAATGTAATTATTACTGAAATTGATCCAATCAAAGCGATTGAAGCAGTATTTGACGGATTTAGAGTTATGACAATGGAGGAAGCAGCAAAAGAGGGTGATATTTTTGTTACCTTAACTGGTTGTAAGCATGTTATTTGTAGCGAACATATAGCTGTCATGAAGTCAGGAGCTATTTTAGCAAATGCTGGTCATTTTGATCTTGAAATAAATAAAGAAGAATTAGAAGAATTAGCAGTTTCTAGACGCATAGTGCGTAAAAATATCGAAGAATTTGTTATGGCTGATCAGCGAAAAATATATTTATTAGCTGAGGGACGTTTAGTAAATCTAGCTGCTGGTGACGGGCATCCAACTGAAATTATGGATTTATCCTTTGCTATGCAAGCTTTGGCAGTATTACATATTTTGGAGCATCATAAGAATATGTCAAATGAAGTACATAATCTATCGGATGAAGTGAGTAACAAGGTAGCTAGACTTAAGCTACAAGCACTAGGTATTAATATTGATACCTTAACAGATGAACAAAAAAAATATTTAGGACAAGCATAAATTAAGTATAATGTGAACTAGCCGTATCCTCTCGGAAAGTCTCATTTAGGATGGTAAAGGATGAGCATAAGTAACACTCCTAGTATACTTACGCTTATAGTATCATTCTTCGCGTGCTTAGGGTTATAGATGGCTATTTTCCGAGAGACTACGTCTACGTGCCAACAGGGGAGGAAAAATAGTGGCAAAAATTTTATTGAAAAATGCAGAAGTTCTAGGCTTAGATGGTGTTGTTACTCCAGCTGATATTGCAGTAGATGGTGCTGTTATTTACCAAGTAGGCAAAATATCGGCTGAATGGCAAGCGGATAAGGTAATTGATTGCACGAATAAATTAGCAATACCTGGTTTTATTAATACTCATACTCATGCTGCTATGACACTTTTTCGTAGTTATGCTGATGATATGGTATTAATGGATTGGTTACAAAATAAGATTTGGCCAGCAGAGGGAAATTTAGAAGCTGAAGACGTATATTGGGGCACATCATTAGCAATTGCTGAAATGATAAAATCAGGAACAACAACTTTTTCTGATATGTACTTTCACATGCCACAAGTAGCTAAAGCTGTTGCTGAAAGTGGTATTAGGGCTGTATTAGCTAGAGGTATGGCTGGAATAGCACCAAATGGTGAACAAGCATTAATAGAAAGTGAGGATTTTTTCCATCAATACCATAATTCTGCTGATGGTCGTATTACTGTTATGCTTGGACCTCATGCCCCATATACTTGTCCGCCAGAGTACCTAAAGCGGGTAGTTGCCTTGGCACAGCGCTTAGGAGCTGAAATTCATATTCACTTGTCTGAAACAATGGGCGAAGTTGATGAATGTAAAAAAAAGTATGGAAAATCGCCAATTGAGCTAATGAAAGACCTAGGTGTGCTTGAATGTGGCGTATTGGCTGCCCACTGTGTACATGTCTCAAATGCAGATATAGCTCTTATGAAAGAGGCTAATGTTAGAATTGCACATAATCCAGGAAGTAACATGAAGTTGGCTAGTGGTATTGCTCCTATATCTGCTATGCTTGAAGCAGGTTTATGCGTTGGCTTAGGTACTGATGGTGCAGCTAGTAATAATAATTTAGATATGTTAGAAGAACTCAGATTAGCAGCTATGCTGCATAAGGTCCAGTCTCTTGATCCATTACTTATACCTGCTAAGACAGCGGTAAGTATGGCTACAGTCAATGGAGCTCAGGCATTGGGACTTAGTAAAGTAACGGGTGTTATTGCACCAGGGTACAAAGCTGACATTACATTATTCAATATGCACGCTCCTCATTGGTATCCACGCCATGATAGAATATCTCTCTTAGCGTATTCTGCTGGGGCGGGAGATGTTCATACGGTAATGGTAGATGGTAAGATACTTCTAGATAATAAATGTTTGACTACGATTGATGAAGAGCAGTTAATGTATGAAGCCAACAAACGTGGCATGCGTTTGGTTAAATAGGTTTTAAAACGTAGTTTTATTTAGCAACTTATATCAATCCTAAAGGATTTAAAGCCAAATATCACGAATATAGCATTAATAGGATTAATAACTTTTAAATAGATTTATTATTATTTGTTTAAGGGGGAATGAATAATGCGTGCTTTAAATTTCTATTCATCTAATTATCATAGCCAATTGGTCTGTCGGCGTAAAACCTGTACTATCCGTCGTGGGGATAAGACTCATAAATATAACGAAGGTGACATCATTTGGATAACAGTTGGAAAACGTTTTGCTCAAAAAAAGAAAATATATACTGCTGTCATTGATAGGGTGTTAGTTAAACCACTTTCCCAATTGACAAAAGAGGATTTGCAAGGGGAAAATCCTGAAATCACAAATATTGATGACCTGTTGATCTTTTTAAAAAGTATTTATGATAAGACATTTACATTGAGTGATACTGTAACCGTAGTATATTTTTCAGAAATTATTGAATAGGTATACTTAACGGAATTTTTTATGGGTATAATATAGTTTATCCGATGACTAAGTTGCTGGATAAGTGCGATTTAGATTCAGTTGGAGTTTAAACGCCATCTGAATCAAGTCTTCTTTATATTATAAAAATATATTTATTTTAGAGGAGTGTTTATAGCAATGGTAGAAACAAAAGTCCCAGTAGGTATTTCAGCAAGGCACATTCATGTATCCCAAGCAGATTTGGATATTTTATATGGAGAGGGATATCAGCTTACTGTTAAAAAAGATTTATTACAAGTTGGACAATTTGCGTCTAATGAGACTGTAGATTTGGTCACAGAAAAATCTTCTTTTAAAAATGTGCGAATTTTAGGGCCTGTGCGTAAGCAAACTCAGGTAGAAATATCTCTCTCCGATGCTTTAAAACTTAAAATTGGTATTCCAGTTCGCGAGTCAGGGGATACAAAGGGGTCTGCAGGGATTACTGTAGTTGGGCCAAAAGGAACAGTAACTTTAGAAGAGGGCGTTATAGCCGCAGGACGTCATATTCATATGAGTGTAGATGATGCAGAAAAATTTGGTGTTAAAGATAATGATGTTGTTAAGGTACGTTGTGATGGCGAAAGAGGTTTAACCTTTGATAATGTATTAATCAGAGTTCATGAGAATTTTCGTTTAGAAATGCACCTTGATACTGATGAAGCAAATGCAGCTATGTGTAAAAATGGCTGTACCGTTGAAATAGTTAAATAACTTTTTGATAGAAAAGACTTGTGTCAACTTCCTAGGAAGTTGACACAAGTCTTTTTTTTTGCATCAAAAGTAGTTATATATATGAAGATTACATAACGCAAATTTCAGCGTTTTTTCAGAATTGAGTATTATCATTAAAGCTCAGAAGGTATTTTTAGTGTAAATATATAGAGAGTAATGATTAGACATTGTTAGAGATTATTAGGGAATATTAGAAATAGTAATAATTATGAAATCACTATAAAGGGAGTATATATAATGATCGATTATATAAATGACAAAGAAAAAAAGAAGATTATAATTACTTTATGGATGAATATATGAATTCAAGAAGAGTGATATTATTTGGCGCTGCATTTTTTTTATTTATCCTTTTGGGAAATCGTTTACCTATTACAGATCCAGTAGAGTCGAATTATGCATTAACAGCAAAGGAAATGATTCTTTCCAATGACTGGTTGTCACCGAGAATTTATGGACAAGTTTGGTTTGATAAGCCAATAATGATTTATTGGCTTATAGGGGTAATGTTTAAAATATTAGGATTTGCTGAATTAGCAGCACGCTGTGTCCCAGCTTTCTTTGGTGCATGTGGCGTGGTTTTGTCAGAATGGTTTGTTTCTAAGATAGCAAACCCTCAACAAAGTTTAATTTCTGCAGGCATTTTAGCTACCTCACTGCAGTATTTTATGATATCCAAGCTATTGATTCCTGATATAGTTCTTTTTGTTTTTGCCAGTGCTGCTTTAGTATTCTTCTTTCTTGGATATTTTGAGAGTAGAGGGAAAACATGGTGGTATCTTCTAATGTATCCTTGTATGGCTTTGGCAGTCTTGACAAAAGGTCCTGTGGGAGTTTTGCTGCCTTGTCTTATTATAATAGTCTTTTTAGGCAATGAAAAAAATTGGTCTGAATTAAAGAAAATGCGTATCTTATCTGGGCTGTTTTTATTCGCTATAATTGCTCTTCCTTGGTATTTATTGATGTATGCAAAGCATGGAGAGACCTTTTTGGATACTTTTTTTGGTGTGCACAACTATCTGCGAGCAACAGTTTCAGAGCATCCAAAGGACAATGTTTTTTACTACTATTTTTTCGTTTTTATTATCAGTACACTGCCTTGGACAGGTTTCGCCATAGGAGGATTACATATTGGCTTTAAAGGATTGTGCAAAAAGGACGCAAAGATATCGCTATTAACAATATGGTCTGTTATCTATTTCGTTTTTTATTCCTTCATGGCAACAAAATATTTGACATATACTTTTCCTATGTTGTTTCCTGTAGTAGTTCTAGCATCTTTTTTTGTTGATGCAGAGTTGCAGAGCCCTTCAAGAAGAAACTTCTATCTAGTGTTACTACCCTTCGCACTTTTTCTTTTTGGAACTCTTGCAGCATGTTATCGATATGTCGAGAAAGATCTTTTTGTTGGAATGACACTTGTTGCTTGTCTTCTTCTAACCTTTACTTGGTGGCAGTATGGTAGAAATAATATTCGTAATACGTTATTTACGGGGATTTGCGCTACAATTGCCTTTTACATTTTTCTATCAGCTACAGCGCTTCCCACAATTGCTGAAACTAGGTCAGATAAAAAAAACTTAGCAGAATTGTTGAATATGTATTATGATTATAAAATAGGAACCTATGATTTTTATAATACATCTTCTGTTTTTTATACTGGGAAGATTATGGTGAGAATAGAACCAAAGGTTGGGATTAACAAGGATTTAGAACAAAGCTGGTCAGCTAAGTATACTATGCCAAAAAGTAGTTTAGAATCTTTTGCTAGGCAGTCCCCTAAATCAATTATTGTGGTTCCAATAGAAAAACGGCAAGAATTTGAGCAAGAGGCCAAAGGGCTTATCTATGAATTATCAAGTGTATCTGAGGGGTATATTTTTTATAAGCTATAAAAGTTAATGCTAAGGATGTAAATACAGTTTGAGAATGGGAAGGATAAGAAAGAGATGCATATTTTGCTCGCGGAAGATGACCTTCGTCTTGGTAGACTAGTGCAACATATGTTAGAAAAAGAAGATATGAAAGTTGATTGGGTAGTAGATGGAAGTTTGGCATTTGAATATGCTGTCTATTCTTCGTATGATATTATTATCTTAGACTGGATGATGCCTGGAGAAAGTGGTCTCAATGTATGTGACCGTTTGAGAAAACAAGGCTACCAGGGGGCTATTCTAATGTTGACAGCTAGAGATGCTGTGGAGGATAGAGTTTTAGGTCTTGATACAGGAGCAGATGATTATCTTGTCAAGCCATTTGAATTTTCAGAACTGATGGCTCGGATTCGTGCTCTTTCACGTCGTAATAGTAACAAGTTAATAGAAAATGTAGTTATAATAGGAAATCTTATTTTCAATAGAACAACTAAACTTTTAAAATATGATGACAAAGAAATATATCTCTCAGGGAGAGAATTTCAAATGTTGGATTTGCTTATTCAAAACAAAGGACAAGTAGTTCCTCGTGAGGTGATATTGGACCGTGTATGGGGCCTTGAATCTGAAGTAACATCAAATAATTTAGATGCCTATGTCCGACTTTTACGAAAGAAGATAGATCCACCTGGTGGCGAGACCTTGATTCATACCATCAGGGGAGTTGGTTATAGGTTGGAGGAATAGTGTTTAGTAAAATTCGAAAACGTCTCACTTTTTTATATTCGGGTTTAATGATCTTTTTTCTATTAACTTTTGTGGGAGTTACTTATATTGGTCTGACATGGGCAGTATATTCAGAAGAAAAGCAGGAATTACTTCTATTTGCGGAAGAAGAAGCGCATGAGCATTCTTTATTTTTACAACATAAAGAATTATTGCAACAAATACCTCAGGTAGATGACTATCGGGGAGGTAGAATGTTTTTCTATGCATTTGATAATGAAGGAAAGCTTGCTAATGTAGCAGAACCGTATCCTATACTGCGGAATAGTATTATGGAGAAAATCAATACATGGGATGTTGAAGATGGACAGGCAGTGCTATTGATGCCTGATGTACCTAATGATCGAGCAATCGTGATGATGGCGTCACTTCCAGTCATGTATGGTGATGAACCCTTAGGAAAGATATATGTGGGACGAGATATTACTATATTTTATCAAGTATTAAAAAATGTTTTTGGTATTTTGACGATTATATCACTATTATTTTTTCTTTTTGCGTCAGGAGGAGGATATATAATGGCAGGTCGTGCCATTATTCCTATAAAAAGGGCTTATGAGCGGCAACGTGAGTTTATTGCGGATGCATCCCATGAACTTCGGACGCCGTTAAGTATATTCATGGCCTCAGTAGATGTAATTCAAAGAGATGAAGATAGTAAAATGTCTCCTTTTACAGAACAAGTGTTAGCCGATATGAAAGATGAGATTAAGAAAATGTCAAAAATTGTTGGTGACATGCTAACCTTAGCGCGGAGCGATGTAGGAGTAATCAATCTCTTAAAAGAAGAATTTAACATTAAGGATGTAGCTGAACAAGTGATACGTTCATTACAGCCTTTAGCTAAGAAAAAAAATATTCAAATACATTTTGAAAGCCAGATAGAACAGCTCTTCTTTGCGGATAAAGAACGTATTGGCCAGCTACTTTTAATTTTCTTGGACAATGCTATAAAATATACTCCCTCAGCAGGGAAGGTGTATATTGGAATAGAATCTTCTGTAAAAAAATCCGGTATTGAGATAATAGTAAAAGATACTGGAATAGGAATTCCAGATGAAGATCAAGAACTCATATTTGAGAGATTTTATCGTGTGGATAAAACTCGTTCAAGAGATATTGGTGGAACTGGATTGGGGTTGTCGATTGCTAAATGGATTATAGTATCCCATGGAGGGTCAGTAAGAGTTAAGAGTCAAGGCGAAGGAACAACATTCACCATACTATTACCACAGTAGAAGGGGCTGAATCAAATAGTTTTCAAGTTATTCACAGCCCTTATATTAAAAAATAATGGAAGAAGTGGTATAAATCTAGCTTCGGAATGCTATTTATACCACTTTTTTTGTTGTATTTCACATAACGAAATTATTCTATTTGTGAGAACTCCTTTCGTTGTTTATAATTTAATTTAAGTGGTAATGAGACGTTAGAAAAATGGTGCGAGATTATTTTATAAAAGATATAATTAATATAATTGTTATTATCTTGCGTATTATATAACAGATATAATTTGAGTTAAATGTTTTTAATGGAGGGAGAATTATGCCTAGACCAGTTTTTAGAGGAGAAAGGTGCAAAGGTTGTGGACTGTGTGTTGCAATATGTCCAAAGAAAATTATTAAGATAGGTACGCATTTTAATAGTAGAGGATATCGCCCAGCAACTTGTGTTGATGAAGCACTTTGTATAGGTTGTACACTTTGTGGCAAGACTTGCCCGGATCTAGTTATTGAAATTTATAAATAATAGAAGGATTGGAGGGTCTGCGATGTCCGAAAAGGTTTTAATGAAGGGGAATGAAGCGATTGGTGAAGCAGCAATTCTAGCTGGTTGTCGTCACTATTTTGGCTATCCAATAACTCCCCAGACGGAACTGACAGAATATATGTCAAAACATATGCCGAAGGTTAACGGTGTATTTGTGCAGGCTGAAAGTGAAATAGCCGCTATTAATATGGTATATGGTGCTGCTGGGGCGGGTGCGAGGACGATGACATCTTCATCAAGTCCAGGTATTAGTTTAAAGCAGGAAGGAATTTCATACATTGCAGGAGCTGAATTACCATGTGTTATTGTTAATATTGTACGTGGTGGGCCTGGACTTGGTAGCATACAACCATCACAATGCGATTATTTTCAAGCTACAAAAGGCGGAGGACATGGTGACTACCGTAATATCGTTTTAGCGCCTAACTCAGTGCAAGAGCTTGTGGATATCACAAT
>JARBUM010000267.1 GCA_029239675.1 Pelosinus sp.
TCCAGCAAGGAAAAATTTCGATGATCATGACGACTTATTTCGGGCTGAATTTTTTCCATGATGTACCGTTCCCTTTCGAAATTGCACCTTTACCGGCTTTGAAGTCAGCCCATACGCTCAACCTGGTAGTGGGTCTGGCCGTGTCGGCTAATTCCCCCATGAAGGAAGCGGCGAAATTGCTTGTCTCTGAACTTGTTTCACCCGATTACCAAATCATAATCCGGCGCAAAACTCTGAGTATCCCAGCATTGAAAAAGGCCGCCGAACGCAGCACAGATCCGGAATATCCGCCCGTTCATTACGAACCGTCCCGCTTTTCGCTGTACCGTGAAATCATACGGACCTTCCGACTTCATTCAGATATGGGGTTAACCGGCGACGTTTTGAAAAGAATGCGCGGCGAGTTGAAGCTCTATTGGGCAGGTGTCACAGATCTGGAGACTTGCTGTCATAACCTTGATGAATTGCTGACTGGAGAACCTGTCGGTTAATCAGAACACTATTCGTGATACTGAAATGAATCTGGATATAGCAACCGGTGAAAGGCAGGGTGAGGTGAAGCTTTTCTTAAAAGAAGGGATTGTATTAGAAAAAGAAAGCCTGCCTCCTAGATAGAGACAGGCTTTCGTCAGATCCTTGATGCTTTAATCGTCGTCTCTTAGCCATCCTACATTGGATGGTTCAGATGGTTCACCTGAATGCCTTAAACGTCGGCAAATACTCCTTAATAGCAGCAGCTAAAGTCAAAATGCAAAATGGCCATCCTTTAAGGGATGGCCACCTGTTAGCAATGAAGGGCAGTCTGGACGTTGAACCTAGAGCTGATCGGCCTGTGAATTTTTTTTCGCAGGCGCAAACCAACCTAGAAGGGCGATCGCAACTAATACACCATAGAAGATAAGGGACCAGCCTGTACTATGAGGGAAATGATGATCTAACACACCAATATCTTGATGGGCCAGGGTAATCACAGCGAGCTTCACGCCGACCCATGCCACGATCGCGTAAGCCGTGGTCTCCAGTGCCGGCCTCTGACCAAGCAGCTTTACAAACCAAGTAGCCGCGAATTTGATTAGGACAAGCCCAGCGATTCCACCAAGCACGACAACAATGAATTGTCCTCCGTCCATACCCCCGAAATCACGAAGCGGTGAGTCCGGGAGACCAAGTGCTAGAGCTACTGCAGCAAGAATGGAATCAATCGCAAAGGCGAGATCCGCAAGAGCAATTTTTCCTACGGTTGGCCAGAAGCCTTTTCCTGCAGCATCTTTTTTTATGTCCTCGCGGATGTTCTCGTTTTCCTTGCCGAAACGCGCTTTGATTATGTGCTTTAACCCAAGGTATAGAAGATAAGCTGCTCCGATCGCCTGTATTTGCCAGACGTTCGCGATAAACGATATCGCAAACAGAGCGGCGAAGCGAAAAACAAAAGCCATAATGATCCCATAATTAATGGCTTTCTTCTTCTGGTCCTCCGGTAAATGCTTCGCGATAACCGCCAGAACAAGGGCATTATCCGCCGATAGTAAACCTTCCAATCCAATAAGAATCAATAATGCCCATGCATACTCCAACCAAAGTGAATCCAACAGTACTTCTCCTCTCTATGTAAGAATGGTCATGACAAAGTTGTAACTTACAACCTAAGTTAAATAGAACCAAATGCTTTTTCTTATTAGCTTGTCCGACTATAATATACCACTTTGAAGATGTCAAGTAATGTCTCATATCAATCTTACGCGTAAGTTCATCTATGCTTTTAACCCTAATTTTGCAAGATTGGCAAAGCTTACGGAACATCTGTGAAGAGCTTTCTATTACATATAATCTGACAACTCATCATTCCATATTACTGTTCGGCCAACTACAACAACCCTTTTGGCGCAATATTTTATATTTCTTTAAGTTGAATGCCTTTCGCAGCTTGGAGAGATTATACTATCGTTTTCCATGCCTCAATGAAAAAAGGAGCTGCTGCGCTGAAGTGACCCCAAAAAGTTAGACAGTATATAGTTAGGCTACCTCTAATGCATGAGTTCGGTACTGTACCGGGCTCATGCGTTTTAGTTTTGCCTTTATTGAGTTCGGTACTGTACCGGGCTCATGCGTTTTAGTTTTGCCTTTATTCGTTTGTGGTTGTAATAGTGGATATATTGATCAAGTTCTACTTTGAATTGCTCAATGCTATCAAATTCTTCTATATATAAAAACTCGGATTTTAGGATCCCAAAGAAATTCTCCATAACAGCATTGTCGTAACAGTTCCCTTTACGTGACATGCTTTGTGTTATGCCTTGTTCCTTCAATGACTGCTGGTATTGGGGCATTTGGTAATGCCAGCCCTGATCAGAATGAATCAATAAGGTGTCTTCGTTTGTCTTACGTTTCAAAGCTTGATCCAACATGCCAGAGACAAGTGTATATAATGGACGTGAATCAAGAGTGTAGGTAATGATTTCCCCGTTAAACAAGTCGAGTATGGGTGACAAGTATAGCTTCTCTCCGAACAGTTTAAACTCCGTAATATCTGTAACCCACTTCTCATTTGGTCTTGTAGCGTTGAAATTTCGATCTAGGATGTTTGGCGCAATTTTACCAACTGTTCCTTTATACGAGCGATATTTTTTCATGCGAACGATGCATTTTAAGCCAAGTTCACGCATGATGCGATACACCTTTTTACGGTTCACTAAGTGCCCTTTATTGTGTAGTTCGTCTGTAATACGACGATATCCATAACGGCCTTTATGCTCATGATAGACCGCTGAAATACGGGATTTTAAGTCCGTATCTTTGTCTGGACAATCCATTGTACTTACCCAGTAATAATACGTACTACGTGGAATCTGAGCCAGCTGCAGTAATGAAGTAATGGGGTATTCTAGCCTTAGTTCAAATACTACTTGCGCTTTGTTTTGCTTTGTAACTTTTCCTTGCTTTGAACTAAGGCATTCAACTTTTTTAAGTAGGCGTTCTCCATTCGCAAACGTTCTACTTCCGCCTGTAAAGCCTCGGTTGAGCCTTCAACTGGGGTTGGTTTCTTTTTATCTTCTTTCATGGATGGACGCCTCTTTTTCTTTGATATGAGGGCGTCTATTCCACCTACATCGAATTGCCTCTTCCACTTAAGTACTGTGTAATCCGAAGACAAATTAAATCGAGCGGCGGTCTCATTGATAGATGCCCCAAATTCGTTCATATAATTGAGTACATCTATTTTAAATGGAATCTCGTGATTTGTATACGAAGAGGTAATTCCTTCCTCTCCGTGTTTTTGATAACGTAATACCCATCTTTTTAGCGGCGCAGAGCTCATATTGCGTTCTTCAGCAATTGTTTTATACGACGCTTTACCTTCTAGATAAGCCAGGACTGCTTCTAATTTCTCCTCAGTTGAGTATTTAGCCAAAAAAACTACACCTCCAATTGTTAGACTGTGTCTAACAATTGGGGTGCAGTTCATCGTTAGTGGAACGAACCCTATTTTATGTGGACTGGAATTATAGTTTTTCTAATAAAAAATTAAAGGAAAAGTAACTGTAACGAAAGCTGCCCAAAGTCCGTAGACCGGCAAATACTTAGTAACGGCATCTTGGATGGATGAAGGTCCGGTTTTGTTTTGTAGAAAACGCATATAGGAGAGCATAATCCAAATTAGATTGCCCCAGATAAGTATGTTTACACCTAAAACAGCAAGTCTGTTGGGCGTAATCCCATAAGAAGAAAGCCTGAACACTATGGCTGATAAAGCCACACTGTCAATGAGAAGAGCAAGAACAATTAGGGCAAAATTTATATAATCAGAAACGTTCTTTTTCTCGTCTGTGCCGCTTTCGGTAATGGAGAATATGGTGACGGCCAATACACTAAGGAGTATTCCGTTGAAAGATAAGAGGAAATTGCGGTCCAAGAATGGATTTTTCCCGACCCAAATAACCGTTATAAGATAGACCAACAATGTTACCAGTACAAGAGGACTAAAAATTTTGGCTATATAGGGTGCTATATTTTTAGCAAGTTTAAGGTTCCTAGATACGAGGTATGTAGCCACAAGAGTGAGCGCAGCAGCACCAAATAAAACGACATTTTTAAAATAGAATTCAGATATATCCATGCCTACAAATCTAAATAACTGCATGGTTAATGCTGTTAGCAGCATTCCACTAATCGCCATGCTGGCGTAGAGTATGCAAAATTCCCCATTGAATTTAAGATAGGCTAATTTTGTGCTGCCCCTACCATATTCATTTCCTGTAAATGCAAGCCCTAATAATACCCACAAGAATATGGGTAGGTGTATATAAGCCAGAATAATACTGTCTTTTTGCTCTAGTGGCAGCATATTCAGATAAAACCCGGAGATTAGGAATGACGATACTAGGGTGTAAAGAACATTTTTTTTCGGGAAATTATTGTATACAAAATAGATGGCAATTAAGGGAAGAATACCAAATACAAGGTTAATAGGGGCTATATCTTGCTGTTCGACAAAATGAAAAATGATCCTAGTGCTAATCCCGGCCAGAATGGCTAAAATGCCCATGGATAAGAAATCTTTCTGAAGCAAGGAAGTTTTTTCTGCATTTGCCGTCTCCTTAAAATGCAATCTTTCATACCAAATGGCAAGAACCTGCGAATCAGGGTTTTGTTCCCAGGCGTATAAGAATGACTTTTTAAAAGCTTCGGGTTCTTTTCTAAACATTCTCTCCAGCTCATGGGGATTAGCCATATTTTCAATAATCAGATTGTTAATATCCATGGTTATACCTCCCTAATAATTGTCATATTAAGTGTCTTCGTCACTTCTGTATTCTAAAATATCTCCAGGCTGACATTCTAAAGCCTTACAAATCGCCTCTAAAGTTGATAATCGAATCGCTTTTGCCTTTCCATTTTTCAATATAGAAAGATTAGCCATCGTTATTCCAACCCTCTCCGAAAGTTCTGTAACACTCATTTTCCTTTTAGCCAACATCACATCAATATTGATTATAATTGCCATGTTATTCACCTCAGACTATTAAGTCATTTTCTGATTTTATATCAATAGC
>JARBUM010000090.1 GCA_029239675.1 Pelosinus sp.
AGATCATTGTATTTTTATGACTTCGACAATCATTTGTTTGAAATACATACCGGAACACTTTCTCAGCGGTTAGAAAGATATAAAATGAAGTGACAAAGCGAGTGCGAGAACAAGACACTATGATTGCTGTCCAGGGTATGGGGTTACCAATATTTTTTAGCGCTTTTGAAGACCAATATCTCAATTTCCGTAAGTCAATCATTTGATTACTTGGTAGGACGATTGACTGATCTCACAAGACGGTAATTGAATTTAAAACAGTAAATCCTCTATAATAAAAACGCCTAAAGCAGCTTAACCGACAAAATTCCAGCTGGTTTAGGCGTTTTTCATGGTGGAGGAAATCTGTACTCCGATATCAGGCCTTTGTATTACTGTTTTACGTTCTAAGCGCAACCTCTTTGAAGGAATAATCGAGTAGGAGCTGAATAATTATTTTATTCAGCGTCCTCTCACACCACCAGACGTACCGTTCGGTATATGGCGGTTCAATAGTTTGAGTGCAATGCCTCATATCTTTTGGCTATGTCATCATAGCCAATGGATGCGAGGTATTCGTTTGTTAATGACCTATGCAGAATCCAGCTATCAGCAATACACCAGTAGCCAAGACGGGAATTTGCCCATTCCCAGGCTTTTCTTTTTAGTATTCCTAGTCGTTTGAGGTCTTTGAATCTCGCAGATGGTTTCTTCCATTGCTTCCAAAAGTTTTGTCGTATTCTTCTGCGTGTCCATTCATTCAAAATGCTTATTCTTGAACTCATGTTTGCTATGGAATAATACCCCAGCCATCTAATCGTATAATTCTTCATGTTTTTCAGAATTTCCGCTATTGGTTTGGCCTGTTTCCTGCTTGTCAGTTGCCTGATTTTCCTCTTAAACATCACCTAACACTCTTCAATTTACATCATTTTATCCTTATATTCCATACCCGTACACGAATCCCTCTGACTTTCTTATAAAAATATCCAGTATTGTGTATTGATTTAAACTTTTACACGATACTGCTCCACTCCACGACACCCCTAACGTAAAAAATCGCCTAAACTAACGTCTAGGCGAACATACAAACACACTTATAAAATTGGCCAAAACCTACGAGACCTTTGATATCAAGCCTTCCGACTCTCTATCAACGCAACGCACTCAACGTGATAAGTATGAGAAAACATATCCACAGGTTGAATCTCTATCGTCTTATATCCATACTCTTCAAGTACAGCCAAGTCTCTGGCTAAGGATGATGGGTTGCAGGATACATACACAATACGTTCTGGCTGCATAGCTGCGAAGGTTTCTAATACTTGTTTCTCACAACCTGCTCTTGGAGGATCAACAACGATGGTTTGTGGGTGAATGCCTTGTTTGAACATCTGGGGCATGACATTCACCGCATCACCAACAATGAATTCTACGTTGGAAATTTGATTGATCTGGGCATTATGCCGAGCATCGCGGATAGCAGGTTCAACAATTTCAATGCCATATACCTTTTTTGCCTGACGAGCTAAGAATAAGGTGATGGTACCTGTACCACAGTAGGCATCAATTACTGTTTCTTCTCCAGACAGGCCCGCATATTCTACTGCTTTATTGTAAAGCACTTCTGCTTGTTTCGTATTGACTTGGAAAAAGGATCGGGCTGAAATATGAAAAGTAAATTCACCTAATTTATCCGTGATCGTATTTTGTCCCCACAAGGTTTTCGTCCGGTTCCCTAGTATTACATTAGTCCTATCCGTGTTGATGTTTTGTACAACGCTGACTAGATTGGGAACGCTTTGACGTAAGTGGGCTATTATACGTTCTTGGTGAGGCAACTCATGGGTTGCTGTTACCAAAACTACCATCACTTCATTTGTTGCGGTACCCACCCGCCCTAAAACATGGCGCATAACACCCTCACCTGTACGTTCGTCGTAAGTACTAATGCCAAGTTCTGTTATAATTTTTTGCACTGTTTGAGCTACCGTGTTATTAGCCTCATGCTGGATAAAACAATGCTCTGTATTAATAATGTTATGAGTTCCTTGGGCAAAGCAACCTACTGCAACCTTTCCATTAACAGTACCAATGGGAAATTGCATTTTATTTCGATAATACCAGGAATCGCTAGCCCTTATGGTAGGATGGATTACCACATCATTTAATTTTCCAATACGAGTCACAGCATCTACCACTGTCTGTCTTTTTAAAATGAGTTGTTCATCGTAAGCAACATGCTGTAATTGACAGCCGCCACACTGATAATAGATCGGACATTTGGGCTGACAGCGTGCTTCTGCAGGCTTGACTATTCTTTTTAGCTTACCTTTAGCATAACTTTTTTTCACTTCTGTAATGGTGGCTTCTATTGTTTCTCCTGGTAGACCATGAGGTACGAAGACGGTAAATCCTTCATATTTACCTACCCCTTCGCCACTATGTCCTAAACTCACAATATCAATAGTATATGTATGATTTCTTAGGATTGGTTTTTCATGTTTTATCACTTTTTTATCACCTTTCCAGCTAAGCAAGGGTTTAATAACGCTTGCTTTTTTATTCAGAAATAAAGAGTGCCGAGTAAGGCACTCAATTAATGTATAAAAGTCTAATGTTTTGATTCAGCCCCAGCCTTACTTAATGAAATAAAGCTATCTGTATATTCTTTTAGTTTTTGAGCCACTAAATAATGAATACTGCCAGGTGGATAAGTTCCATCCACACGACATTCGCCTGCTGGTATATCTGTTAGTAATTCGATACCTTCATCAATGGTTTTCACTGCATATATGTGAAATTTCCCTTGCTTTACCGCTTCAATAACCTCATCATTCAATACTAATTCATCCACATTCTGATGGGGTATCATAACTCCTTGATCTCCTGTTAAACCTTTCATTTTGCAAATGTTAAAAAATCCTTCAATCTTTTCTGTAACGCCGCCAATGGGCTGCACTTCACCTTTTTGATTGACTGATCCGGTAACAGCGATGGATTGCTTTAGCGGTACACTTGCTAAACTTGACAATAACGCATATAGTTCTGTACTGGATGCACTGTCCCCATCAATACCACCATAGAGTTGCTCAAAGGTCAAACTTGCTGTAAGAGCTAGAGGATATTTTTGCGCGTATTTCTGCCCAATATAGCCACTTAAAATTAAAACGCCTTTCGTATGGCTGGTACCACTCATCTTAGTTTCACGTTCAATGTTCACTATACCACTTTTCCCTAGGTAAGTATTGGCAGTAATTCGGGAAGGTTTACCAAACATATACTCTCCAACTGCCATAACAGCTAAGCCATTCACTTGTCCAATCTTTTTATCTTTCGTATCAATCATGAGTTTACCATCAGCAATCATTTCCTGCAAGTGTTCTTCATACATATTACTGCGATATTTTTTCTCTTCTATCGCTTGTTTTACATGTTCTCCTGTTACAATATCATTCTGATTCATTGTTGCCCAAATATCAGCTTCACATAAAATTTTTACAACTTCACTAAAACGAGTCGTTAATTTCTTTTGGCTCCCCGCTAACCTACAGGAATACTCTACCACTCGAGCCACAGCAGAACGATTAAAAGGTTTTAACTTCTTACTTTCAATGGCTGAACTAATAACCTCAGCCATCTTTTGTACATTTTCCATAGTACTATCCATTTGAGTATCAAAATCAGCATGAATTTTAAACAATTTGCAGAAATCTTCATCATAGTTGTACATTAAATAATATAAATAGGGATTGCCAATTAAAATCACTTTTACATTAATGGGCACGGGCTGGGGCTTTAATGAAGCCATGGCCATCATTCCATATTGTTCACTTAGATTTTCCACAAACAGTTTTTGTGTTTTTAAGATCCGCTTTAGCGCTTCCCATGAGCCAAGATTGGTTAACACATCACGTACATTTAAAATGAGGTAACCCCCATTTGCTTTATGCAATGCCCCTGCTTTAATCATGGTAAAATCAGTACTTACCATACCCATACGTGTTTCGTATTCCACTCGGCCTACTAGATTATAATAGGTGGGGTTCGATTCAACAATGACAGGAGCACCTTTAAGTTCACGATTATCCACTAATAAATTAACTCTATATTTATCTCGAATGGAATCCTGTGTATTTTTCTTCAAGAAAGCAAAAGGATTATGTTGATCATCATCCCCACTATTGGCTTTGAAATCGCTAATATTTTTTACAACATCTTCTTTCACTGCTTCTAAATACTCTACAACAGCACTATGATCCTGATATTTTTGCCTTACTTCGTCAATCATACTTCCAGCTGCAAATAAGCCTACCTTACCATCTAGTTTGCGTATTTCTTCCCGCATTTCCCGTTCTAGTTCCTGCATCTTTCTTACTACTTCCATTGCTTTCTCATGAACGGTCAATATCTTTTTCTCAATTGCTTCTCTTTCTTCTTTTTCCAAGGTTTGAAATTCTTCAGGAGTTAGTGTTTTTCCCTCTTTCATTGGCATACCAACAAAACCAGTAGTTGACCACTGAGGTAAAATTCCGTATTCACTCGCCTTTTCATTAAAGGAATCTATAATAGTGGTACGCCTCTCCTGAAATGACTTTATCGTATTATTTTTAGCACTTTCATAATCATCACTATTAAAGACTTTCCCAACTTCGGTTTTTATATCTTCAATCAGACCTTCTATGTCCTTACAAAATACATGCCCCATTCCAGGCGGTAAAAGTAATGCAATGGGTTGGCTGCTATTTTTAAAATTATTTACATAGCACCAATCACCCGGAATCTCCTGTTTCATGGCGACTTTAGTAACGGCTGATTTCGCATAGGTAATCTTCCCTGTCCCTACTAATCCTGAAATGAAAATGTTATATCCGTGATTTTTGGCAAATAAGCCAAATTCTACAGCTTTAACAGCACGTTTTTGCCCAATCATCACATCAAGGGGAGAGATGCTGGCTGTAGTTTCAAAATTAAATAGGTTTTCATCACATGTAAAACGGAGTTTATTTACTGGCAGCTCAGGATATTGGGTCATCATATCGGCTCCCTTTTTCTACGTTTTAAAAATATACTTCGACTTTTTTAAAGAAAACCCCTTTCATTTTCCTGGATTTTCATATTATTCATTTTACGAAGTATGTGTATCTTCATTCCACACAACAGATTGGTTACCGCAATGTACACATAAATCAAAAAATTCTTGTGGGTTATGGCATGCTGCATTGATCATAGACTTCGTAGCACCTGAACTATGAACCCACAATAATTCTTTGTCTGTTTTAAATTCTCCGATTATGCCTGATAAAGGACCATTGGCATACATAGCAGAAGGAGGCACCTTACTAGCACCAAAGCTTTTTTCATTACCGCAATTCTGACATTTTGGCATACCTTCATCTCCTTTTATACAATTGATATACCTAAAAACAACATAATAATTTTAGATGTGTTAATAACAGAATGAGCAACAATCGAGCTGATGAGGGAACCTGTCCAGTAATAAACAAAGGCTAAACCTACTCCCACTACAATCATTTCACCTAGCCAATACCAGTTAAAATGCATAAGGGCAAAAACAAAGGAACTGGCAATGGCTCCTCTCCAAAATCCCCATTTTTCTTTCATAGGCAAAAAGGTGAATAATCGATATAATACTTCTTCCGTCAAAGGTGCCAATACCCCAGCCAAAAACAAAGGTGAAGCTAAATCATACCATGAAATAGCTTTTTCAGCTTGCGCTACTAAAGGATGTTGGCTGGGAGTTAGGAAAAGTACTGTAGTATATATTTTTTCACTATAGATACTAATAACTAACAATAGAAAGCCAACAAAGATTCCATATAATAGATTGATTTTGAAATTCTGAAATGTTAAGCCTAATGTTCTAAAATTCCCTTTATACCTACGCACTGCTAGCCAAACCAATACTAACACCACAATCCGATCCGTAACTTCTACTACAAAAGGTGTAACCTCAACAATCAAAGGATATAAAATTCTTACTAGTAGCAAGCCCACCAATAATCGTAATAAATGAATTGACAAAACTGTCCTTAGATTCCAAGGAACCTTGTCATTTAACATATTTTTACCTCTTCAATATGAAAGACATATCAATACCATTATGCACGTCCATCTTGTCTTTCATCCTTGGAAATTTTTAAATAAAAAAGTAGCTTTCCTGCCTTTATACTGGTAGGAAAGCTACTTTATTCTATTTCTTTATAATCTCTCACGCAGTAAAGTATTTACCATATCTGGATTAGCCCGACCTTTGGTTTGTTTCATAATTTGACCGACTAAGAATCCAATGGCTTTATCTTTACCCGCTTTATAATCAGCTACGGATTGAGGATTTGATGCAATTACACCTTCCACAATAGCAATAATCTCGCTACTATCGGAAATTTGTACCAAACCTTTTTCTTTTACTATAACTTCTGCATCTTTACGGCTACTCCACATTTCTTCAAATACAGTTTTGGCTATTTTGCTAGAAATAGTACCTTTTTCGATTAAGGCAAGAAGCTCTGTTAATTGCTTTGGCGAGACAGGGCATTCTAAGATAGTTATGCCTTCACTGTTTAAGTGCTTAGATACTTCGCCCATCAACCAGTTGGCCACCGCTTTTGCCTCTCCATTATTTTGCACACTCTGATCAAAATAATCTGCTACCGCTTTACTAGCAGTGATGATGGATGCATCATAGTCCGATAAGCCATGGTCATTCATAAGACGTTGCTTACGAGCATCAGGCAACTCTGGTAAATTAGCACGAATGTCTTCCACTCTAGCTGGATCAACCACAATTGGCACTAAATCTGGTTCTGGCAAGTAGCGATAATCATGAGCCTGCTCTTTGTTACGCATAGAAGCAGTGATGCCCTTATTTTCATCCCAAGTACGCGTCTCTTGAATTACTCTGCCCCCATCATCTAATATTTCTTCTTGACGGATAACTTCGTATTCTATACCACGCTGTACTGAACGGAAAGAATTTAGATTCTTAATTTCAGCTTTCGTACCAAGAGTCGTTTGACCATGGGGACGAAGGGAGATATTAGCATCACAACGCAAACTGCCTTCTTCCATTTTGCAGTCGGATATATCTAGGTATTCTAAAATTGCCTTCACTTTTTCTAGGTAAGCCCTCGCTTCTTCTGCCGAGCGAATATCTGGTTCAGAAACAATTTCTAATAGTGGTACACCCGTACGATTATAATCCACTAAAGCGGAGTCTGAACTACTGATAGTTGCACCTGAATGCACTAACTTACCAGCATCTTCTTCCATATGTATCCGAGTAATATTAATACGCTTGGTTTCTCCATTCACCTCAATATCCAAGTGTCCATTTATGGCAATGGGTAAATCATATTGAGAGGTTTGAAAATTTTTCGGCAAATCAGGATAATAATAGTTTTTACGGTCAAATTTGCTAAATGGCAAAATCTCACAATTGAGAGCCAATCCTGCTTTCACGGCAAATTCTACTACTTTTTCATTAATGACAGGCAGAACTCCAGGTAGTCCTAAACATACAGGACAAACATTGGTATTTTGCTCTGAACCAAATTTTGTGCTACATCCACAGAAAATTTTTGAGTTTGTCTTTAACTCAGTATGAATTTCTAATCCAATTACTATCTCATAATCCATTTATTTAACCTCCCCTAGGGTTGCAAAGCCCTTGTGGTAGTCATTATTCTGTTCAAAGGTATAGGCTGCACGAATAATTGTTTCTTCCCCAAGAGTTTTTCCGATAATTTGCATACCGATAGGCATGCCACCTGCAAAACCACATGGAAGGGAAATAGCTGGTACTCCTGATAAGTTAACAGGAATAGTACATACATCTTGTAAATACATAGCAAGAGGATCATTAGCCTTTTCACCTATTTTAAAAGCAGTAGTAGGCGCTGTTGGTGTAATCAAAACATCAACTTGCTCAAAAGCCTTATCGAAATCTTGTTTTACCAAGGTGCGAACTTTTAAAGCCTTTAGGTAATATGCATCATAATAACCTGAACTTAAAGCATATGTACCAAGCATGATACGACGCTTCACCTCTGCACCAAAAGCTTCACTACGGGTTTTCTTATACATATCAATGATATCATTACCTTCTACTCGATGCCCAAAACTCACACCATCGTAGCGAGCCAAATTAGAACTGGCTTCTGCTGGCGCAATCATATAATAAGCTGATAAGGCATATTCTGTGTGAGGCATGGATATTTCTTTATATTCAGCGCCTAAAGCCACTAACTGTTCAATGGCTTTATTAATAGCTCTTTCTACTTCTGCGTCCATCCCTGCAACAAAATATTCTTTTGGCAAACCGATTTTTAGACCTTTAATGTTATTTACCAAAGATTTCGTATAATCCGGTACACCAGCATTAATGGACGTAGAATCTTTGGCATCATGACCAGAGATGATGTTCATCACATGGGCACTATCCGTAACATCACGAGTAATCGGTCCAATCTGATCCAGTGAGGAAGCATAGGCTACCAGTCCGTAACGGGATACACGACCATAAGTAGGTTTCAGTCCAACTACACCACAGTAGGCTGCTGGCTGGCGAATAGAACCACCTGTATCGGAGCCTAGTGCCCAAATTGCTTCTCCTGCTGCAACTGCGGCTGCTGATCCGCCGCTAGAACCACCTGGTACAGTTTCCAAGTTCCAAGGATTGCGAGTAGGGAAAAATCCTGAGTTTTCCGTAGAACCACCCATGGCAAACTCATCCATATTGGCTTTACCAAGGATAACAGCATCTTCTGCTGCCAGTTTTTCAGCAACGGTTGCATCATAAGGAGGTACAAAGGTTGCCAATATCTTTGAAGCACAAGTTGTTTTTATGCCTTTTGTACATATATTATCTTTCAGTGCCCCTGGAATACCAGCGAGTACAGAAATTTTTTCACCGCGCTCTATTTTTTCATCTACGGTCTTAGCCTGAGCCAAAGCACTTTCACTAGTTCGGGTAATGTAAGCTTGTACATCTTTATCTACAGCATCAACCCGCCCTAGCACAGCTTTCGTTATTTCTACAGCTGACACTTCCTTGGTTACTAGTTTCTCATGCAATTGACTCGCCGTATATTTAAATAACTCCATACTTATCCTCCTTATCCTTCCATAATCCTAGGAACTTTAAAATAACCATCTTCTTGTTCAGGAGCATTTGACAATGCCAATTCCCGAGATAATGATGGTTTTGCTTCATCAGCCCGCATTACATTTTTTAGTGGTAACACGTGTGCAGTAGGTTGCACATTATCAACATTTAGCTTATTTAAAACATCTGCATATTCTAAAATAGCGTCCATTTGTCCTGTAAATGTTTCAAGCTCACTCTCGGAAAATTCCAGTCGTGACAATAAAGCAACATTTGCTACATCTTTACATGTAATCTTCACAATCTCACCATCCAAA
>JARBUM010000091.1 GCA_029239675.1 Pelosinus sp.
CACCCTCAAGAGCTACATCTCTAAGTGACTCTCTAATTAGGTTCAGAGTTCTGGGCGATATTTGTATCTTTCCTACTTCTTCTGGAGCAAAGGTCTTGGTAACTTCTCCATTATCTGAACTAATCTTACTTACTAAGTAAGGACGATATCGATAACCACCATTCGCAATTTCACTCATTAAAACTGCAACTTGTAAAGGAGTTGTTAATTGAAATCCTTGTCCAATGGCAGCATCAAATGTTTCTGATAAATACCATTCCTCATCATACACTTTTTCCTTATAGCGCTGATTCGCAACTAGGCCTTCTGATTCGCCTTGCAGATTAATGCCAGTTACTGCCCCCAAACCAAACATACGAGCATACTTTTCCAGATTATCAATACCTAAGCGATTACCCATTTCATAAAAGTAAACATTATCAGACTTAGTGAGAGCCTCTTTAAAATTAATCCACCCTAGGGCTTCTCCTTCCGCATTTCCTTTAGCAATAATCCAATGTTTTCCCGTATCTAGGATCTTTTCTTCAGGAGTTACTTTGCCAAGTTCTAAAGCTGCTGTACCTGTAACAATTTTAAAAGTGGAGCCAGGTGGATATTCCCCGGAAATAGCTTTGTTATCCATAGGGTTGTTTGGATTGTCATTGAGTAATTTCCAATCCTTACTAGAGATACCACCGGAAAATAAATTAGGATTAAAAGTGGGTCTGCTGACCATCGCCAAAATTTCTCCTGTCTTTGGGTTCATGGCAATAGCTGCCGCCGCTTTAGCATTTCGAAACTCACTTTTTGTTTGCAAATATGTAAGTTGTTCATCAATTGCTATTTCAGCGGCTTTTTGTATTTTATAATCAATGGTCAATGTTAGATTTTTACCTGGTACAGTTTCTTTTCGTCCTAATACATTGACAGGACGACCTGTTACATCAACCTCAACTTGATTGCCTCCATCTATCCCACGTAATTCACGGTCATATATTTTTTCTAAACCGAATTTACCAATAATATCGCCACTCTTATATTCGTTAGCTTTTGCTTTTGTCAATTCTACATCATTAATTTCACCTACATAACCAAATAAATGGGCAGCTAGCTCATTATTAATATAATTGCGAATAGGCTGAATTTCAATTACTACCCCTGGTAATTCTGCACGGCGTTCCTCTATCTTTGTTACCACGTCTGGGCCAATATCTGTTTTGATGCGAACAGGTTCAAATTTGCCATTATGTTGACTCATTTTTTTCTTAATTTCATCTGGAGCTATATTTAAAATATTGGCTACTTTGACAATGATTTCATCAGGAACGGGACCTGAAACAGGCAGTAATGACACGGTAAAACCAGGGCGGTTTGAAACCAATGGAACACCATTTCGATCATAAAACATACCACGGGGAGCCATGATAGGGGCTAGCCTAATGCGATTACCATCTGCTTTTTCTCCATAGTATTTCCCCTGGACAACTTGTAAATATCCTAAACGGCTAACCAAGGCCACAAATACTAAAAGAATAATGATCACTAGCACATCCAGCCTGTAATTTGATCGTTTAACCAACATGATTGCAACCTCCTTTCTCCAAAGATTTTACAGAAGAAGTATGAAATGGTTTGAAACCCGAAGCACACAAAAGAATCGGATAGAAACTTCTTCCTTTTCTTCGTGAACTCCGAGGTTCAACATTTTTCCTCAAGAAAATTTATATAATAGTATAAGAAAGGACTTGGCTAACGCCAAGTCCTTAGATGCAGACAAAAGCCTTAGACTTAACTTTCTTCCATTATTCTGCATTGAATTTAATCAATCGATATACAACATGATGTACTGGAACTGCAACAATTAAATTATAAACCATAAGTGGCACTATATTCTGCATCAATGCAGATAAAATATCAACCTTATAGCCAAATATAATTAATAATATCATTCCAATCAAACCATTAAGTATAGTTGCTACAGATGTAGCTAATATTGGTAATAGCACATGTTCTTTAAATACTTTACGTTCGGCCATACCAAATATATAGCCTGTAGCCAGTTTTGACAACGTATTAATTCCAAAAATACTACCAGACACTAAATCTTGTAATAAACCAGCAAAAAATCCCACTCCTACCCCGTTTTCTTTACCTGTTAGTAGAGCATAGGATACAACGATCACAAGTAGTAAGTCTGGATGAATGCCTTTAAAAGAAACAAGGGGCACTACAGTGGATTGCAGGATGAGTGTTACCACAAGTACACCGAACCATATTAATATATTCATTGTCCGGCTCCCTGGGACGGCACTGTAGTCTTTCCAGGGAGATTAGGAGGAACTGGCACTGTAGAAGGCAAAGTTGGTATAGGTTCTCGTGAGCGCACAATAACAGAAACCTCTTCTAGTCTACCAAAATCCACTGCCGGATTCAAGACAGCATATTTTAACAAACCGCCTTCTTCATTGACAAGATCTACTACCTCCCCAATTAACAAGCCTTTAGGATAAATACCACCAAATCCTGATGTAATTATTTTATCGCCTTTTATCACATCAGCATCACGAGCTATATTCACCATTTTTGGGGTTAATGGAGTAGCACTATTGCCTTCCACTATTGCTGCAACTCTTGATTCAGGCCGCTGCACCAAAGCTCCCACTGCACTCCGTGGATCCAGAATTAGGTTTACTTTGGCCACATTACCATAAACACTCACGACACTGCCAACAAGCCCTTGAGGGGTAACTACAGGCATGTCTTTGGCAATACCATCAGCAGTTCCACGATTAATAATAATTGTACTGGTCCAAGTCCCTGGATCACGCCCTACCACTGTAGCTGTAACTAAATCGAATTGAGGTGCCCCCTTTTTATAATCCAACATGCTTCGGAGACGCCCATTCTCTGCCATAATTTCAGTCACATTCAAGTTATTCTGTCGAAGATTTTCATTTTCGATCCGCAAATTCTTATTATCACGGTATACTGTCATCAATTCCCCAGTCGATAAACCGATATTACGAAAAGTGAAACCCACATTAGTAACAACATATTGAACAGGTGCCAACACAGTAGTAATTACTTTCTCCATAAAGGCAAACTTATATTTCCCCTGGGCGAGAGAACTAGCCAGTAAAAGGACGAGTAACACAGCCACCAACAAGATGACCATCTTTTTGTGAAACAAGCGCACTGGTGTAATCTCCTCTCTATCCCATTATCCCAATTTCTTGGGAGACATTAACACACGTTTTAATAAATCTATACTTTCTAAAGCTCGTCCTGTACCCATACATACACATAACAAAGCATCCTCTGAAATATGTACTGGCATACCTGTTTCTCTGTTTAAAAGCCTATCAAGACCTTTAAGCAGAGAGCCGCCACCTGTCATAACAATACCACGATCCATAATGTCAGAAGCCAATTCAGGAGGGGTTTTTTCCAAAGTAACCTTAACAGCTTCAATAATACTAGTTACGGGCTCACTCAGAGCTTGCTGTACTTCACTTGCTTTAATGGTTAAGGTTTTAGGTAAGCCACTTACTAAATCTCGACCTCTAATATCCATAGTATGATCAATCTCAGGCACAATCGCCGCTCCGATGGTCATTTTTACTTCCTCTGCCGTACGCTCACCAATCATCAAATTATAGGTACGTTTAATATATTGTATAATCGCCTCATCCATTTCATCTCCGCCAACACGAATTGAACGACTGGTAACAATCCCACCGAGAGAAATAACAGCTACTTCGGTTGTACCACCACCAATGTCAACCACCATATTGCCTGTTGGCTCATGAACAGGTAGCCCTGCCCCAATAGCCGCTGCCATTGGCTCTTCAATTAGATAGGCTTCCCTTGCACCCGCTTGAATCGTTGCATCAATTACCGCACGCTTTTCCACTTCCGTAACTCCTGAAGGTACGCCGACAATTACGCGTGGACGAATAAATGATTTCGTATCAATGGCTTTGCGAATAAAATATTTTAACATTGCTTGAGTGACATCAAAATCAGCAATTACACCATCTTTTAGCGGTCTAATTGCCACTATATTACCAGGAGTACGACCAATCATTTGCTTAGCCTCTTCTCCTACTGCCAACACCTCACCAGTGTCACGCTGAATAGCCACAACTGACGGTTCACTTAGTACAATTCCTTTACCTTTCACATGCACCAACGTATTGGCAGTACCAAGATCTATACCCATGTCACGGGAAAATGATCCAAAAAAACTCTTCATAATATATAGCCCCTTTCAATAAGCAAGTACATCGTTATCTTGCTACTTAACAAATTCATTCTATTATTCCCTTTTCTTTAAGACTAACATACTTGTTATCACCTATAATTATATGATCAAGGACAGGAATTTCTAAAATTCTCCCTGCATCAACTAATTTTCGAGTTAGGCTAATATCTTCCGAACTAGGAGTGGGATCTCCGCTGGGATGATTATGTGCTAAAATAACAGAAGCCGCTGAATGATTAATGACCTCGCGAAATAATTCGCGGGGATGCACAATGGATGCATTTAAACTGCCGATAGAAATAGTAGGAGTAGCCAGTACATGATTTTTGGTGGATAAGAGAAGCACAATAAAATGTTCTCGTGTTTCATAGCGCAGCCTGGCCATCAATAAATTCACCGCGTCTTGGGGCGAACGAATAATCGTCCTTTGACCTGACGCTACAGTATTAAGACGTTTGCCAAGTTCAATTGCAGCTACAATCGTCACTGCTTTCACTGGACCAATTCCCTTAATTCTACTTATTTCTTGAGGTCCAAGATTGGAAAGGGCTGCAATACCCATATCTTCATATTTCTTGAGCAGCCTTTCCGCTACTCGTAAAACAGAATCATTCTTCGTGCCCGTTCTAAGCAAAATCGCTAATAAATCCGCATTGCTTAAAGCTTGAGCACCTTTTTCTAGCATTTTTTCCCTTGGTCGTTCCTCTTGGGGCAATTCTTTTATCATAAGCGGCTTAATGTCATTCACAATAAATTGACACCAGCCTTTTTTAGTAAATCAGATAATTTATTTAATGGTAGGCCTACAACATTTGCATAACAGCCACTAATACTTTCTACGAAAAGTGCACCTACACCCTGAATCGCATATGCGCCTGCTTTGTCCATAGGCTCACCTGTTGTGAGATATGATTCAATTTCCTCAGCCTTAATATCCCCAATCTTCACATTGGTAACAACAGAATCAGTCCAAATTTTATCCACTGTGACAACAGCAATTCCTGTAATAACTTGATGTTCTTTACCTGATAAGGTAGTCAACATATACCTAGCATCATTTTCATCCACAGGTTTACCATAGACTTGTCCATCTAATACTACAATAGTATCAGCACCAATCACCACATCATGAATTTGTACTTTTGAAAATACATCTAAAGCCTTCTCTTTAGCATGTAAAACAGCCAATTCATGGGGAGGTAAATCTTGTGCATTATCCTCAATAATAGTACTAGTCATCACCACAAAATCACAGCCAACCTGTGCTAAAAGATCCCGACGGCGGGGCGATGCTGACGCTAAAACAATCGTCATTAGCAAAAGACCTCCTATGGATAGACTTACATACGCCTATACAGCAAAATTGCTATTACCATACCTAAAATACTAATTAAATTAGGCTGCAGAGCAAAACCAATCATAAACCTTACAACATACAAATTGATACTAACTGGTGGCACATCCAAAATAAGAAATGTTTTTACTAAATAAGGGGCAAAGCCAGCTACTATCTCGGAATGAGAAATAAGCTCTCCTAAAATACCGCCAAAAACTGCACCCGTAAGCAAAAATAGTATTAACATACCTGCTCCTTTACTTTTAGCACCTCGCAATATTCTTCCCCCCTGTATCTATTATAAGATAAAGTAAAAACATGTACACAGTAATGAATTGACTTTGTACTGTGCTTATAGATTTTTTGGTGCCTTTGCTAAAAAATAAACTACAATCATCCCCGTCGCCCAACCTGTTGGCACGGCAAATAATATTAAATAAGGCAAATACCACAATAATGTAAGACTAGACACCACTAAAGCTGCCATCATCATTTGTGCTACATTATGTATAACAGCACCAAGGATACTGATTCCAACAAAGGAAAAAGTAGAATGCCAAGAAACATAAGCATAAGCCATTATGAGAGTACTAGCTATAGCACCACTCATACTCATAGCAAAAGCTGGTCCCAAAAATACTCCTCCGAACAAGGATGCTAAAAAAACACGTATAACTACCACATATATAGCATCACGCCAGCCAAAAATTTCAATCGTAATCAGAGATACAATGTTTGCCAGCCCTAATTTAATTCCAGGTACCGGAAGTGGCAATGGAATCCAGGATTCTACTACATGCAGTACACTAGCCATAGCAATGAATAAAGCTAGAAATACCATGCGTCTTGTGTTATTCATAAATGATCAGCCTTTATAAATATACTTTGCCACCTTATCGGTTAGTCTAGATTATTTTACCGCAAAAACCCCCAACATGCAAATAAGATAGATGTAAAAAACCGCAGAAGATTCATTCTTCTGCGGTTAATCGCTATTTTTCTCTACTTTGCACAAGATGCGCAGGCAATAGCCATACTTTCTTCATTTTCGGTGCCAGGTACAATTCCTGTTACAAAAGGACGAATCGCCTTTGTCGGACATTTACTCAGACAGAGAGCATCAGAACATTTTTCTTCACATATTTTAGCATCTACAATAGCCAAATTATTGACCATTTGTATAGCTTCATATGGACACTGACGCATACAAAGAGAACAGCCAATACAAGCCACGCTACATGCCTTTTTCGCTACAGCGCCTTTATCTTTTGAGTTACAGTTCACCCGAACTCTTGCACCAATTGGCATAAGAGAAATGACTTGTTTAGGGCAAACACTTACACATTTACCACAAGAAGTACACTTCTCAGGATCAATGATAGGCAGTCCATCTGGACTCATAACCATAGCATCAAAAGGACAACTTTTAACACAGGTTCCTAATCCTAAACAACCATATTTACAAGATTTTGGTCCGCCAAAAAGTAGGTTTGCAGCAACACAATCTTCTACACCCGAATATGCATATGATTTTTTAGCCTTATCATGGGTACCTGCACATTGCACTTGGGCAATTTGTGGTTCCATGGGAGCAGCAGCCTTACCGGTAAGTTCAGCAACAAGTTTTGCTACTGCATCTTTACCTGGTGTACATAAATTTGGTGCTACATCAGGATTGAGTACAACAGCCTCGGCATAAGCCATACAACCAGCAAAACCACAGGCACCGCACTGCCCTTTTGGCAAAACATCCTCTACGATATGGATGAGCGGATTAACCTCGATGGAAAACTTTTTGTTTGAATAAGCCAATAGAAAACCAAACAATAACCCTAGAGACGTCAATACGATCAATATCAATATTGGTGTACTCATTTTTCATCACCTTCTATCATTATAGTGTGATCATTCCCGAAAAACCAAAGAATGACAATGCCAACATTCCTGCCAAAATGAAAGAAATACCCAGTCCTTGTAAGGATTTTGGTACATCTGCATATTGTAGTTTTTCACGCAGGCTAGCCATTAAGATTAGAGCCAATGCAAATCCGACTCCAGAGCCAATTGCAAGTACGAAACTTGTCATAAAACCATTATGAGACTCAGCATTAGTAATCGGCACGGCAATTACAACACAGTTAGTCGCAATCAACACAAGATAAATTCCCCACATATTATATAAAGCTGGGGCATGCTTTTTAATGACCATTTCTAGTAATTGTACAAGTCCGGCAATTAGTACCACAAATGTTATTAGCATAAGTACTTCTAGCCCAAGGGGATGGAGAACATAATTATATACTGCCCAAGCTAGCAAAGTACTGATTGTCATAACTGACGTAACTGCCATCCCCATGCCGATTGAGGCATTGAGATTCTTCGATACACCAAAAAAGATACATAGGCCTAAAAACTGCGTCAGCACCATATTATTGGTAATTGCTGAAGCAACAAATAATTTTAAATATTCCTCCATTATGCATCACTCCCTTGCTTTGCTTCCTTTAATTTGGCTTGGTGTTCACCAATCAAATTAAAGCTAGCAATCATGAGCCCTATAACAATAAATCCACCTGGTGGCAAAATCATAATGAGCGCCGGGTCATAAGATGCCCCGAAAACTTGCATGCCCATTAACGTACCATTACCAAATAGTTCACGGACGATGGCAATGAATACCATAGCACCAGCAAAACCTGCACCCATTCCCAGGCCATCCAAGAATGATGGAAAAACAGGATTCTTGGCTGCAAATACTTCTGCCCGAGCTAGAATAATTGCAAACACAACAATAAGATTCAAATACAGATAGAGTTCTTTATAGACATCTGGAAGGTAAGCTTGCAATGTTAAGATCAGCACTGTAACAATCGTAGCAATGGATGTAATGTAAACAGGAACCCGTACTTTAGGATTCACCCATTTACGAAAAATGGATACAACTACGTTATTTGCAGTGATAACAAACATAACTGACAACCCCATGGCCAATGCATTATAGACATTGGAAGTAACCGCCAACGCCGGACACAAACTTAAGGCAAGGCGGAATATGGGGTTTTGATCAAATAACCCTTTATAAAATATCTCCCATAAATTTTTCATATTCAGCACCTCACTTCTTTTTGTCGGCTGTAAAAGTAGTTACTTCTTCCACAGCTTCCTTAATTCCTTTGGTAACCGCTCGCGAAGTAATCGTTGCTCCCGTTAACGCTTGAATATTTTTATCACTAGGAACTTTTACTACTTCTAAATTTTCGGCTGCCTTACCAGCAAATTGTTTACGAAAGGCTGGCTTTTCAGCTTTATCCCCAAGACCTGGGGTTTCCTTATGACTTAGAATTGCATAATCGATCATTTTGCCATCAACAGATACGGCAGCCAACATTTTTATAGCACCAGCATAACCCTTGCTCTCAGCTGGTACAACATAAGCAATTGTCTTGCCATCCTTTAATGCTGCATACCAGCCTGTTTTGCCTTCAACGGCTTTGAAATCCTGTGCATCAGCAACTAATGCTTTCCGTGCCTGATTATCAAGCTGAACTCTCGTTTTAGCAGCGATTGGAGCCGTCACGGCATAAGTGCCTGCAATTACTGCGCTTGAAAGCAAACAAGCAAGAGTAAGATTGATACCTACTTTAAAAATACTATCATTTTGTTCATGTGCATCATGTGCCATATGTCTTACCTCCTTGCACCATATTTTACAGGTCTTACCAAACGGTCAATCAGGGGCGTGACGCAGTTCATCAATAATATTGCATAACATACGCCTTCAGGAT
>JARBUM010000092.1 GCA_029239675.1 Pelosinus sp.
TGATGGCTGAAAGTGGAGTAAGTCAATTCGTATTCCTGCGTTAAAGGATAAGGTATGTTAGTACCTGAATGCATGATTAGGTGGTATAACGAGGTAGAAGCTTCGCCCTGAAAAGGGCGAGGCTTTTTGTGTTTTATTGAGCATGAATGTCGCGGGGACGGGGTTACTGACAACGTTTTTGCTGTGAGATAAGATCAACTGGGGGTGAAATTATGCCGCGAAAGGCTAGAGAAAAGAGTGAAAACGGAATTTATCATATAATTATGCGAGGAATTAACCGGCAGACAATTTTTGAGGATGAAGAAGATTGTGCCCAATTTCTTCAAACACTTCAGAGATATAAAGAAAAAAGCGGATACCAAATTTATGCCTATTGTTTGATGGGAAATCATGTGCACCTGCTGTTGAAAATTGGACTAGAACCATTAGAGCAAGTAATGCGTCGGCTATGTGGCAGCTATGTATATTGGTATAATAGTAAGTATCAGAGAGTAGGCAATCTATTTCAAGATCGATTTAAAAGCTAACCAGTAAAAGACGATGAATATTTTCAAATTGTGCAAAGATATATACATCAAAATCCAGTAAAAGCAAGGCTGGTAAACCATGCGGAAGAATATAAATGGAGCAGCTTTTATGAATATGTAAATAAGGCAAACTTGGTAGATGTAAATTTCTCTCTTGAAATGATAAGCAATGATAGAGGAAAGGCAATACAGATTTTCATGCAATATACCAATGAAGTGAATGATCATGCATGTATAGATATAGATATAGATATAGATATAGATATAGATATAGATAACGAAACCAAACTGCGAATTACAGACGAAGAAGCAAGGGCTATAATAAAAACAGAATGTAGAGTGAAGAACGTAAAAGATTTACAGAATCTTGATGCAATAACAAGAAATGAATACTTAAGAAAGCTAAAAGGTAAATATAACCTATCAATGCGACAAATTGAAAGAATTACGGGTATTAACAGAGGTATTGTTTTAAAAGCATGAAGCGATGTCAATAACCCCGTACCCCGTCCCCTTGACAGACACAATAAGGAATTTTGAAAGGATGTTTTTAAGATTATTATAGAAAAGTTAAAAGTAGAAGATATACCAGAGTTATTAGAACTATATAATACCCTTATTCCATTTGAATCTTCTTGGGAGAAAGCTGTTATAACATATAAGGAAATGCTATTAAATCCAGACTATACCTTATTAGTTGCTAAAGAAGATATTAAAGTTATTGGTTCTGTACTTGGTATATGCTGTAAGTGTTTAGCAGTGTCTTTTTTAGTAATCGAAGATGTAATTGTTAAAGATGGATTAAGAGGCAAAGGGGTAGGGAGAAAGTTAATGGAATCTCTCGATGAAATTGCTAAAAGCAAGCAATGTGCCTATGCAATACTTGTATCATCTGCTCATAGAAAAGCAGCACATAAATTTTACGAAAATGCTGGATTTACAGACAGCGTAGTAGGATTTAGAAAAGTTTATTAGTATATAGATTTGTAATTCAATATGATTTTACTAAATAAAAGCTTAGATTACTTTCAAAATTGAAACGTTACCAAAATGCATTGTTTTTGAGTAAATTATAGAATTTAACATTATTATTCCTAAAAAAAAATTTTAAATAAAAAAGAATAAAACTAGTTGTTTTAGAAAAATAATTACTTGAATTTACTGTGATTTAGGCTATATAGCTGCCTTATATCAGGATGAATGATAAATAATTAGAAAATTAATAATATTTAGTATTGTCAATTTATTATAATTAAGTTACAATATAAATGAAACGTTTCCAAAATATAAATTGGTGATATAAAAGGAATTAGGTGGTGAGTTTATTTGAATGAATTAGTAAAAATGGAGGGTATTTATAAAACATTTCCCGGTGTTAAGGCTTTGACCAATGTAAGTTTTGATATCAGAAGTGGTGAAGTACATGCGATGCTAGGGGAAAATGGTGCTGGAAAGTCTACATTGATGAAAGTGCTGACAGGAGTATACTCCTGTGATTCAGGGAAGATCCATTTTAAGGGGCAAGAAGTTAACATTCATCAACCTAAAGATGCGCAGAAGCTTGGAATTAGTATTATCCATCAGGAATTCAGTTTATTTCCACATCTTAGCGTAGCAGAAAACATTTTTATTGGTCGAGAACCTAGAAATCAAATACTTAAATTCGTCATAATGGAAAAAGAATTAAAAACGAAAACTAAAGAGCTTCTCGAGACAGTTCATCTAGATATTGATCCTGATACATTAGTAAAAGATCTTAGTGTTGCTCAACAGCAGATGGTTGAAATAGCACGGGTATTGTCAATGAACTCAGAAGTTATAGTTATGGATGAACCCACAGCAGCTCTTACTGAGCGAGAAGTTAAAGAATTATTTAGAGTCATAAATCAACTCAAAAAGCGTGGAGTTGGCATAGTATACATATCTCACAGATTGGAAGAGTTAAAGCATATCGCTGATCGAGTTACAGTAATGCGAGATGGACACTATATAAAAACTGTTGATTATGATGAATCATGTTTAGGTGATCTCATAGCAGCTATGGTTGGTCGAAGTCTTGACGATAAATTTCCCGTACACCACAATGTGGCTGCGGGGAAAGTAATACTTGAAGTAGATAGGCTGGTAAGCAAAGGTGTACTTAATATTCAGAATTTTAAATTATGTGAAGGAGAAATAGTAGGAATTTATGGATTGGTAGGGGCAGGCCGGACCGAATTTGCTAGAGCATTGTTTGGTGCTGACAAGTCAGAAATTGGAGGAATAAAAATACATGGTGAAAAGGTTATCATTAAAAATCCCAGAGATGCTATACGCCATGGTATTGGATATTTAACTGAAGATAGGAAAAGAGATGGATTGGCATTAGGATTATCAGTTGAAGATAATATTATTTTGGCTAACCTTATGAATGTATGTAAATTTGGTATTGTAGATAGAAATAAAAGTAAAAACTTGTCAAATCAATATGTCGCCGATCTAAAAATAAAGACACCAAACCTGAAGCAAAGAGCCAAATTTTTAAGTGGTGGAAATCAACAAAAAATTATAATAGCCAAATGGTTGTGTCGGCAGGCTAAAGTTTTAATTTTTGACGAGCCGACAAGAGGAATAGATATAGGGGCTAAAATAGAAGTATATGAGCTTATGAATAAACTTGTAGTAGCAGGAGTAGGGGTTATCATGATTTCAAGTGAGTTGCCGGAAATATTAGGCATGAGCGATAGAATACTGGTTATGCATGATGGACGATTTACAGGTGAGGTCAACAAAAAAGATGCAACTCAAGAAAAATTGTTGCATTATGCTGTTCAATGAAGTGTCTTATAAAAGTGATAGGATCTGAAAGGGTGATAATATGAGTGTAGAGACAAGCAAAATTAGTTTTGGCAAATCAGGTCTATTTAATAAGAAGATATTTAACGAATTGGGTTCGTTTACAGGATTATTAATCATAGGTCTTGTGTTTTCCATCACCACTGATAACTTTTTTACCATGAATAACCTTCTGACGGTAGCTTTACAAACCGCATATATATGTCTCTTAGCCATTGCTGAGACATATGTAATTATAACATCAGGGATAGATCTTTCTGTTGGTTCTATATTGGCCGTGTCTGGAGTGATATGCGGCAAACTATTATTAGCTGGTTTTGGTATACCCCTTAGCATGTTGGTTGCTATTTTAGTAGGTGGCTTGTGTGGTGCTATTAATGGACTAGCTATATCAAAAATGGGAATAGCACCTTTTATTGCTACTTTAGGAATGATGAGTATTGGTAGAGGCGTAGCTAATGTAATTACTGATTCTCTACCTATATCTGGTTTGCCTGAAGACTTCTTCTTTATTGGTGGCGGAATGGTATTGGAAAGTATACCAGTGCCTGTAATCATTATGCTGGTGGTAGCCATCTTGTTTGCTTTCATTTTAAATAGGACAGCATTTGGAAAATATGTTTTTGCCCTAGGGAGCAATGAAGATGCTGCTAGGTTGTCAGGTGTAAATATCGGTATGACGACAATTGGGGTCTATGCGGTTTCAGGATTATTAAGTGGTTTGGTTGGTGTAATGCTTGCAGCAAGGTTAGTATCAGCACAGGCTCAAGCAGGTTTGGGATATGAACTTGATGCTATTGCAGCTTCTATCATCGGTGGTGTAAGCCCCATGGGGGGAGCGGGGACTATTCTCGGAACTATTATTGGTGCATTTATTATGGGAGTATTACGCAATGGTCTTAATCTTTTAAATGTAAATGCCTTTTGGCAGCAAATAGCAATCGGCGTGGTAATCATTGTAGCAGTGTATATTGATAAATTAAGAAGAAAGTGATATGGAAAGGAGGAGATGTTTAACGGTAAATAGTGTGGTGTTTACATTCTGTCTAAACAAATTTAAGAGGAGGCGTTTAGTTTGAAAAAAGTATTAAGTATTATGTTAGCCGTATTTATGGTGTCTGTATTGCTAGTTGGTTGTGGAAAGTCTGATACTGCCAAAACAGCTGATTCACAAAGCGCAGATGCGGGTGCAAAAAAGAAAATTGCAATTATCGTGAAAGGGACAGAAAATGTTTTTTATCAATCAGTGAAAGCTGGTGCCGATGTCGCAGCTAAAGAAACTGGTGTTGAATATTACTTTACAGGTAGTTCCGCTGGAGAAACAGATATTAATGGACAAGTTAGTCTTGTTGAAAATGCTATTAGCCAGAAAGTATCTGGTATTATAATTGCTGCTTCTGATGCGAAAGCACTTGTGCCAGTTACAGAAAAAGCAATTGCTGCTGGTATTCCTGTTATAGTTATTGACTCTGGTCTGCAAACTGATAAATATACTAGTTTTCTTACCACTGACAACGTAGCCGCAGCAGGTGCAGCAGGTGAGTCATTAGCTAAAATGCTTAATGGAAAAGGGAAGGTTGCAATTGTAAACTTTGTGGCAGGTGCTCAAGGCGCTATCGAACGTGAAAAAGGTTTTAAAGATGCGATGGCTAAATATCCTGGAATCGAAGTATTACAAACTCAATATTATAATAACGATAAACAAAAAGCCCTTTCCTTAACACAAGATATTCTTACTGCTAATCCAGATTTAGATGCTATCTTTGCTTGTAATGAACCAGGAACCGTTGGTGTAGGCAGGGCTTTGAAAGAAAAGAATAATAGGAAAATTATCGAAATTGGATTTGATTCCTCTGATGATATTATTCCATTAATTAAAGATGGTTATCTTAAAGGAACCATTGTACAAATGCCTTACAATATGGGATACCTCGGCGTAAAAGCAATGGTTGATAAATTAAATGGTAAAGAAGTTGTGAAAAACCAAGATACGGGATTTACATTTGTCACTCCGGAAAATATGGAAAGCCCAGAAAGTCAGAAAGCATTGTATCCATTGGGTAAAAATAACTAATTGTTGTTTTGTATATGTAATAAGTTAGTATACATAGCATACTAACTTATTACATGAAAACAGAAAAAGCAAATAAAAATAAAAAGTTGAATGATAAAAAATTAATATTTAATTAAGGAGAGTGTAGATTATGTTAAAAGGAGTTCCCGCAGTACTTTCACCAGAATTGATGCTGGTATTAATGGAAATGGGACATGGTGATGAAATTGTAATAGCGGATGGTAATTTTCCCGCAGCCGCATGTGCTTCCAAGTATATAATCAGATGTGATGGAAACAATGTACCAGAAGTATTAGAGGCTATTTTGAAATTTTTCCCTCTAGATAAGTATGTAGAAGCACCTGTTGCGGTTACGGAAGTGGTTCCAGGTGATCCTGTACAACCGATTATTTGGGAAGAATATAAAAAGATAATTAAAAAGTATGAAGGTAATATTAAAATAGAAGAAGTAGAGAGATTTGCCTTTTATGAACGAGCTAAAAAAGCTTATGCAATTGTTGCAACAAGCGAAGAAGCATTGTATGCGAATATTATATTGAAAAAAGGTGTTGTAAAATAACAACGTATCTTTTCTGGTGTTTTTCCGTGTCTGGGAATAATTATGGCACGGTTTAAGCAATCAATGATTACCTTAAAGCTGAAGATAAAGAAGACTTGATTCAGATGGAGTCTTAGCGTGGTTTAGTCATTGGATAAATTTATTGATTGTTTAAATAGGGGCATGATTAGTTTGCTTTTCAGTTAAAGTAGGGCTTTATATGTAGTTGCTGTTTTTAACAATTGATTGCAAATCCTTTTTGGAAAAGTTAAAATATACTAATTGAAACGTTTCTAAAAGCATGCAAAGTAAATTTAAAATTTAATGAATTTTATTTTTTTGAGAGGACTGTAGTGATGGCAACTATAAAAGATGTAGCAAAATTATCTGAGACTTCTGTCGGTACTGTGTCCCGATACTTAAATGGATATCCAATTAAAACTGTTAACAAAGAAAAAATCAAAGAAGCTATTAAATGCCTAAATTTCAGTATTAATTCCATTGCTAGAGGATTAAAAACAAATAAAACTTTTACAGTTGGAATACTGATTCCTAAGCTTGCTAACCTTTTTAGTACAAGTGTGATTGAAGGAATGGATCAAGTATTTGATGCATTTGGCTATAGTATATTAGTTTGTGATTCTAAGAATAGCTTAGAAAAAGAGAAGGAAAAATTAAAATTGTTTAAGGACAAGCTCGTTGATGGCATTATTTTGATGCCAGTAAATAATTCGGAACAACATATACGAGAAATTCAGGAAAGTGGCATGCCCATTGTACTAATGGATAGGCTTGTTAATAATTTGCAATGTGATGGTGTAGTATCAGATAATGTGAATGGCGCATACCAAGCCGTTGAAGCTATCATTAATCGTGGACATCGGAGAATTGCTATTATTGCAGGACCACAAAATATCTATCCGGCACAGGAGCGACTTGAAGGATATTTGAGAGCTCTGAAAGACTACAATATAGAAGTAGATCATAATCTTATCTATGAGGCTGAATTGACTAGGGAAGGGGGATATCAAGGCATAACAAGTTTTTGTGTAATGGATGAACCACCTACGGCCATTTTTACTTCTAATGACGAAACTACAATTGGGGCTTATAAAGCAATCCTAGAACGTGGCTTAGTTATAGGGGAAGATATATCTTTATTTGGATATGATCAAACCGAGTTATGCCAAATGGTTCGACCGCAAATTTCTGTTGTAATTCAGCCATTAGAGACCATTGGCAGAAGATCTGCGGAAATTTTGATTAGTAGAATGAAAGGCAATTATACGGGATTCCCAATTGTTAATCGATTAAAGACGGAAATTGTCGTGACGGATTCAGTTAAAACAGTAAGTTAAGTATTTTAAAGTTTCATTTATAATGGGAAGGATAGATGCAAAATGTTTCATATTGCGGCATTAGGAGAATTATTGATCGATTTTACTCCAATTGGTCTATCAAAGGCTAATAATCAAATTTTTGAGCAAAATCCAGGAGGAGCTCCAGCTAATGTCTTAGCATTGGTTTCCAAATTGGGGAAAAGAACGGCTTTTTTAGGCATGGTGGGGCAGGATCAATTCGGTTTATTTCTCAAAGAGGTGCTTGAAAATAGTAATATCAATGTGTCTGGGCTGAAAATTTCTGAGGAATTTAAGACAACTTTAGCCTTTGTCCACCTTGATAGCTCTGGAGATAGGACATTTAGCTTTTATCGTAAGCTAGGCGCAGATATGATGCTAAGTGCTTCTGATGTAAACTATGAGGTCATTAAAGAGGCTAGAATTTTTCATTTTGGATCCGTATCTATGTCTGATGAACCAGCCAGAACGGCAAGTATTAGAGCTGCTATGTTTGCAAAAGAAAATGGGTCGATAATTTCCTTTGATCCAAATTATCGACCATTATTATGGTCTTCTGTAAAAGAGGCAATAAACACTATCAAGATCGGAGTGAAAATAGCCGATATTCTTAAAGTCTCAGAAGAAGAATTGGAATTAATTACAGGACAGATTGATGTGGCAGTTGGTGCTGATATGCTGTTTAGAGAAGGCGTTAAGGTAATTCTCGTTACTTTAGGAAAGCATGGGTGCTTTTATAAATATGCTGGTGGCGAAGGATATGCTGACGGATATTCAGTCAATGCAATTGATACTACTGGAGCTGGTGATGCCTTTCTTGGAGCATTTTTATATCAAATTTCTGAAATGAAAATGGATGAACTGTGTGGTCTTAATAAGGATGATTTCGAAAAAATGGTTGATTTCTCAAATGCAGCAGGGGCACTTGCTACTACTAAGACGGGAGCGGTACCAGCATTACCTAGTAGCGACGCAATTCATAATTTGTCAAATTTTAAGGGGAAAATGTAAGCCGAATGCAACTGAGGGGCACGTCGACCCCTACGAATTGGACACGTAAAATACAAAGATATTGGGACGGTTAAGACGAGATATACACAAAGTTAAAATTTTTGACAATTTTGTAATTCAAACTGTTCTGGGCTGGGCCAACCTAACGCAGAGGGCATATTGCAGAGAAGAATCTAGCCACTTTCATTGCTGGAAATTCAATCAATGTGGCCAATAAATAAATTTGGGGTTTATGGGACAATGGGGTTGACTATTGACATTATAAAAAGCAAGACGTATACTCGTAATAAGATTTTAATAAAGATATCTGAAAAAGCGATGATTAGGAAGAGTATTCATGCTAGGTAGTGCACAGAGAGTGGGGATGGCTGAGAACCTGCGACGATTGGTATGAGGAAAATCACCTGAGAGCTGATGGCTGAAAGTGGAGTAAGTCAATTCGTATTCCTGCGTTAAAGGATAAGGTATGTTGGTACCTGAATGCATGATTAGGTGGTATAACGAGGTAGAAGCTTCGTCCTGAAAAGGGCGAAGCTTTTTGTGTTTTATTGAGCATAATAAATAGAAGAAAAGGAGTTTTTAACGTGTATAAAAAAGTCGATTCCAAAACCAATTTTGTGCAGATGGAAAAATCTGTGCTTGCATTATGGGAAGAAAAAGACATTATAAAGAAAAATTTTGAGATGAATGAGGAAGGTGAATATTTTACCTTCTATGATGGGCCGCCAACAGCAAATGGTGTACCGCATATTGGTCATGTCGTTACTCGGGTTATTAAGGATCTTATCCCGCGTTATAAAGTAATGAAGGGCTATAAAGTTTTACGTAAGGCAGGTTGGGACTCGCATGGCCTCCCAGTTGAACTTGAGGTGGAGAAAAATCTTGGTATATCCGGCAAGCCGCAAATTGAAGAGTACGGTGTGGAAAAATTTATCAAGAAATGTAAAGATAGCGTATTTACCTATGCAACCCAGTGGAAAGATATGTCCGAA
>JARBUM010000093.1 GCA_029239675.1 Pelosinus sp.
TCAATCAAATTTTATCGTGATGGTCTTGGCTTTAAAACAAATGAAAAAAGCAACAATCCAGAAGTAATCTTTTTTAATGCATCTGGAACAAAACTTGAATTATATCCATTAAATTTGTTAGCAAAGGATATTAATGAAAATAACCCGCCTGAAATTGCGAATGGTTTTGCTGGAGTTACCCTTGCCTATAATGCTAAAAGTAAAATAGAAGTTTGTGAAATTATTGAATTGGCAAGAAAATCAGGAGCAAAGATTGTAAAAGAGCCACAAGACGTTTTCTGGGGTGGTTACCATGCCTACTTCTCTGACCCAGATGGGTACTATTGGGAAGTTGCGTGGGGGCCAGACTTTACCTTTGATGAAAACGATATGCTACAATTTTAGAGTCTAATAAGCATAAATAGAATGTAAATAGTAAAAAGAAACTCCTGCTGAGTTCTGCATGAATTTGGGAGGAGATTTGAGCTTATATGAGAATATATAGTTTTAATATAAAAAGGTGCCTATCTAAAATTTAAGATAAGCACCTTTTTCGATAAATTTATATTAAAAGTTGAATTTAATTAAATTTAAAATCCAACTTAATTGTTAGCATTGGAGTTTAGTCATCAAGTGAATTTTTTATGAAATATTCTAACTTTCCCTCAGAATTAATTCATATGTATTTTATATTTTAAACTTTACCAAACAATTTTTTGAAATTCTTTTGAATTCTGAAAGAAGAAATTATTTTATGGAATTATTCGAAATCCCCCGAAATGCGAAAAAGCGGTTCTTTTGCGCTAGTGGATCTAAATTACTGGGGCATGTATTGGTAATTGCTTTGAGTACATTGTCTCTTTATTTATCGACAGAGTATTGGTGCTTTTCCTGGATCACATTCTTTCAATAAAACTATTATAAAAAGAAAACTCCTGCTAAAATTTTGTGCAAATTTGGCAGGAGTTTTGAGTTTATATGAGACCTGGTTTATTGATGGTGTAATTAAATATCATAATACAACATCAAGTGTTATTAATACTTAATTGATGCAAGTTTTAAGATTGTAAAGTCTTCACCTATAAAAAAGAAACCTTAGTATTTTTTTACTTATTTTTGTATTTTCATTCTTTGTTATTATTTTCAAACGCAAAACTTAAATCACCATTTTCATTTAGAATAATTATTTCTAGCTCTAAAAGTTTCATCATTGGCAAAACCTGCGTGCTCAATTCATATATTAGCAATTCATAAGCAACCATATAGCTATCTTCACTTAATTTTTGATATTCTTTTAGTTTTGCTTCATGCTGTTTTTTATATTGACTGAAATCTATTAAATTACCCATTATCCTCCCCCTTATATAATATAATTAAAATTACTATTATTGCTACTAAATATATATAACAAAATTGATATTTCAAATTCAAATAATTGGACGATAGGGGGATAGGTATCAATACAGCAATGTAGTTTTTTCATAAATACTTATATCTACACATAGGATAGAAAAAGACAGAATCATTTTACATTCATGAGGTATCATAAAATGTATAATCAAACAGACCTATATCAAGGAAAATCTGCTACGGTAAATTCATTTCCCGCATCATATGAAGAGTGGGAAAGCAAAGCGGAACAAATTTTACCAGCTGGACCATTTGGTTACATTGTTGGCGGTGCAGGTTCTGAAGAAACAATGCGTACAAATATAAAAGCATTTATTTATTGGCGTATTAAGCCACATCTGCCCAGGGATGTATCTAAAAGAGACTTAACGGTGACTTTATTAGGTCATAATTTCCCCACCCCTTTTTTTCTTGCACCTATCGGCTTGCAAGGGCTTGCTAATTCTACTGGAGAGTTAGGTACTGCAAGAGCAGCAGCTAAATTAAAGATTCCTTTTATCTTGAGTACGGTTTCATCATATCCGATGGAAGATGTAGCAGTGGTAATGAAAAATTCTCCCCACTGGTTTCAGCTATATTGGCCAAATGACCTCGATCTTATGATAAGCTTCGTTCGTCGAGCCGAAAAGGCTGGTTACTCAGTAATAGTCGTAACGATTGATTACCCTGCTCACTCATGGAAAGAAAGAAATATACGCAATAATTATAATCCCTTTAACATTGGTGAAGGAATGGCAAATTACACTTCTGATCCTGTTTTTCGGAGTATGCTGAAACAGCCACCCGAACAGGATAGAAAGTCTGCAATCTCTCTGTTTAACCAATTATTTCCTAATCCGCATTTAACCTGGGATGATATATCTTTCTTACGTAAACACACAAAACTTCCAATCATGGTGAAAGGAATTCTTAATCCTAAGGATGCTCAATTGGCTCTACAACATGGTGTAGATGGAATCATCGTATCAAATCACGGTGGTCGGCAAGTCGATGGAGAGATTGCTGCTCTTGAAGCCTTACCAATGATATGTGATGTTGTCAAAGGGCGGATTCCTGTACTTATGGACAGTGGAATTCGTCGTGGTTCGGATGTCATCAAGGCACTTGCCCTTGGTGCGGATGTGGTACTCTTAGGTCGTCCCTACATCTATGGATTGGCTGTAGCAGGCGAAAAAGGTGTTATGCAAGTGATGAAAAATCTTATCGCTGAGATTGATGCAACAATGGCGAATATAGGACGCACGTCTATTGCTGAAATTGATTTTTCTTTGCTAGAATGGATACGCTAACATCGTGGTATTTGAAAATTCGGATGCTGTCCTTTAATCAGTAAAAACTTAGATCGACTATTTATAGAACTTGTGAAAATATGCTAAATAGAATCTAAACATTAAAAAGGAAACTCCTGTTGAATTTTGTATAATTCAACAGGAGTTTTGAGCTTTTATGGGAGTTCCCTCCCGTCTTCGGATCTATAGGCAATGACGATTGTGCTTGTCAAAGAGAAATTAGAGATAGGACGAGAAAATAGATAAAGTGGGGCTAACTATCGCAAATAGACTCGGTGGTCGTAGCAAAAAAAAGAAAATAACTAATAATGCCTTTACAGATGCTATCGGCTAGAAGATTTTGATATGTGTCGTCTATAAGCCGTGACGCCTCGCTACGATTGGATAAAAAACCCATTTCAATTAGTGCAGATGGAATTTTATTGTGCAGGAGTACGTAAAAGTTGGCTGAATGAACTCCATTATCTTTGGCTTCCGTTTGAATTACAATAGCAGTTTGGATAGCACGGGCAAGATTAGAGGAGCCTCCTGTTGGGTAATAGCCAGCGGCTCCTGTCATGTGGATATCTGAATTGGAGTCTGCATGTAGACTTACAAAGATATCGGCGCTAGATTTTCTAGCGACATCGACCCTCGCCTGGAGATCGGCGGTAAGAGATGAACCCAAAGGAGCTAGATTATTGTCTCCTGTTCGAGTCATAATAACCTGAGCTCCAAGCATGATTAGTTTTTCGCGTAATTTATGAGCTACCGCGAGGTTAACGTCAGCTTCCCGAATGTTATAGTGCACGGCTCCGGGATAAATGCCTCCATGACCAGGGTCAAGGACGATAGTTGTAGGCCATAAAGGCTTAAACTCCCCACCATAAATACAGCAATTATAACAGTGAAAATAATTGCCGAAGTCATCATTTTGCTGAGAACAGGTATCAAAGTGCATAGGATTATTCCTCCAGTATGTGGTTTGCTATTTACTATATATTATGTAAAATGCTAAATTAGTTTCCGTAATATAGAATTTATGTAATGCATAAAAAAACGTGAGCGCCAAACCGTTGATGGCAGATTCCAGAAAAGAGACATTCCCGCCTGTCTCTTACGAGATATACTATATAATTAAGGGTGCTGTCTCCCTTTGCATCGAACGAGAACATATTGCACTTAATTCGCATAATATATATTGATTAGTCCCGTGTCTATCTTTATAAATGGAGGAATTGACAATGTCGTATTTTAAAAGTCATTTTGGCGTCATTGCAGATTTTTCAGCCAGAAGAATCAGTATTTTTGACACCGACACTTTGACACTCCTGCAGTACATCCCGTTAGAAGCTGATGTTATAGATGTAGCGCTGACGAGCGATTGCCGATGGGCGGTTGTAACTTCTTTCAATAGCAAAACTATATTTCAAGTCGACTTAAGCGAGTTTCCGGCCAAACTGGTTGGCAGTGCAACTACCGATACTTTCCTTGAAGACGTTCAGATCACCCCAGATGACAGGTTTGCGTTGAGTGTGGATGGTTCTGCTGCAAATCAAAACATCGTGTCCTATTCCCTGGAAAAAAATTCTTTTGTCTCCATGCTGGCAACTAGTGCTCAAGCTGTTGCCATATCTCCTATATGTGACGGACTGGTATTAACTGCTGTATCGGATGCTAATAGCGTCCGGCGGTTTATGATTAACTGTTGCGGTGAACTCCAGGACACCAGACAGCAATTTCCTGCTGGGTCGAACCCTATTAACGTTAACTTTAGCCCTAACGGAAATTTTGCTTTTGTAGTCGATTTCACCGGCAATATCAGTGTGCTGAGTACCATTCTTCCGGACGATATCAGCTTGATCAGTACCATAACGGCATCCAGCCAGCCGCAAAGCATGGCTATTTCCAGGGATGGCAGACATTTATTCGTGCTGGGATCGAGCAATGTTGACATTTTTACCTTCGACCCAGTTTCCGGAAGCTTGGCCTTGGCGCGTTCCTTTGCCCACGGCCTTCAGATCGCATCCTTTTTTGGTGTTGACCAAATAGCCCTTGACCCTAGTGAAACTAGGCTATTTATTTCCGCTACGGGGGAAGTGGTTGTATTTACTACTTTTGGCACCTTTTTAGGAACAGTAGCCGATGTCTCCGGCCCCGGCGGTTTGGCCATTTGTTCGCATAAGCGCCTTAATTAATGGAAGGGGACGTTCAGGACTTGCTCCCCTTGTCCCTTCAAAAGTCAATGTTTTAAACTAGCCGTGATTGTTCACGGCTTTTCATATTTTTGACTTAGACACATATGATGTTCTAGTAAGCGGTATGGGAGGGGAATATGCTCAACCTATGGTTTTTAAATATAAATAAGACTAGAATATTTTATAGTGCGGCTATTTTCATATTATTTGGCGCTATTCTGGCAGCAATCTGCTTTGATTACATTGACGAACAAGAACTGGCTAGTATAGATAACCAAACGAATATTCCTACAGGGCAAGTTAGCATTATTATCCATGTAAATCAGCAGACGCTAGAAGTATACAGTGATGGACAATTACATAAAAAGTATCGTATAGCTGTGGGAAAAAGCAACACTCCTACGCCTATTGGGGAATGGAATATTGTATGGAAAGCCTATAACTGGGGGACGGGGTTTGGCACACGCTGGATGGGGTTAAATGTTCCTTGGGGAATTTACGGAATTCATGGTACTAATAAGCCATGGTCAATTGGTCAATTTGCCAGTCATGGCTGTATTCGGATGCGTAATAGAGACGTAGAGGAATTGTTTGAATGGGTACCCATTGGTACCCCAGTAAGTATTGAAGGCAGAAAAATTAAAATTAAAAGAATTTTAAGATACCAAATGACTGGTTCGGATGTAGCAATACTGCAAATCAAGTTGAGAGAATTAGGGTATTTAGAGACACGAGCAGACGGTATTTTTGGTCTAGTAACCGATGAAGCTATAAAAAAATTCCAAGCAGAACATGATATTGAGGTTAATGGAATTGTTGATAAGCAAGTGCTGGAGCTATTAGGAATGTTATAGATGTTTCTATAACATTCCTAAGGGATTATTTTAAAAATAGTACCATAAAACTACTATCCACTTTTCGTTAAAAAGTGCTTATCAATATCAATAAAATTACCGATAAATATAGTGATGGATCAAAAATTACAATAAATGGAGTTAGTAAAAGGAGATGTACTTTTATGAGCGGTGTTAACGGCATCAGTTCTACTAGTACCGCGTGGAGTAATCTTAACTCTACCGGCAGTACAAGTACAAAAACTTCGAGCGCTAGTGAATGGATGGATAAATTGCATGAGATTATCAACGGTACTTCTGGTAGTAGTGACAGTGATAACAGTAGTGGTAGCGAGACGACAATTGAACGCACTGTATCTACAGGACCAGATGGATCGATGATTGTTACCCTTACACAAGTAACTACAACAGCAAACGGATCCCGAACGTCAAAAGTTATAAGCAAAACAAAAATGGGTTGCTCAACTGATGGTAATATAAGTGGAAAGTCTAGCAATGGTATTTCATTTACAAATGCACAAGCGCAGGGAATCATGGCAAAAAATAGGATAACATCTAATCACGCCAGCAATGAATATGAGAAAAATAGTGATATAGGTGCTTATGTTTCAGGAACGGCTTTAATAAAAGAACGTTAAACAAAAAAACTTACCCCCAGATGTATGCATAAGATGCTTTGTTCTGGGGGTAAGTTTTTCTGACATAGTATATAAATAGATACTAGGCCACAATTAAGTGCGTACTTGTAGAAAAAGATAATATGTTTTAAATTATATCTGAGAGTATTTCTGGAGAAAATGAGAGGCGAGGATTCTGTTTAGAAAATGGAATGATTATGTAACGATCTAATTGGAATGGGTCGCAATCGCATTTTTAATCAGTTGCTGTTTAAAAATAGGCAGGTTCATAAATCTTGAAAATGCCTAAATTAATAAGGGGGAAAAGTATATGATTATTCTGGTTGCTGCTATGAAAGCGAAACAAGGTAGAGAAGCTGAACTTGAGGCTGCCTTGAAATCGGTAATACCAAAGGTGGAACTTGAAAAAGGCACACTTAAGTACGTGTTACATCGTGAACAGGATGATGCGGGTCAATTTCTTTTTTATGAAAAATATGCTGATAAAGAAGCCCTTGATTTCCACGGGTCTACACCTTATCTGAAAGAATTATTTAGTAGCATCCCTGAGCTATTGGCTGAAGAACCATCTGTTACTTTATATGAAGAAATTGCGGCGGCAAAAAAATAATGTTTTGCCACTGCAAAAATACTCAGATTGGAATCAATTCTGGTCGAGGCATGTAATTTTAAGAAGTAACCGTTATATGATTAAGCTATAGGGGGAATGAACATGGAAGTGCAAAACTGGCATAAAGAGGCAATTGGGAAAAAGGTTGTCGAAGCTTTAATAAAAAACGAATTTGATGCTGTATATGTATCAACGGCTGAGGAAGCAGCGACTTTTATTATGAATCATGTAAAACCTGAAACTAAAGTCGGGTTTGGCGGGTCAATGACGATAAAAAATATGGGAATTCAAGATAAAGTGAAAGCAGTCGGCGGCACGGTTTTGGATCACGGGGAGCACGATCTCACGAGGGAAGAAAGGGTAGCTGTCGCAAGAGAAGAATTGTTAAGTGATTTATACCTATGTAGCAGCAATGCAATTACGTTGGACGGCACGCTTGTCAATATAGATGGAATGGGAAATCGAGTCAGCGCGCTGAGTTTTGGTCCTAAAAAAGTAATCGTGGTCGTTAGTACAGATAAAATATGTAAAAATGAAAAAACAGCCTTTGAAAGATTAGAAGGCATTGCGGCACCGATGAACAATAAAAGATTGGACACCCCAAACCCATGTACAAAAACAGGGGGATGTGTCAATTGTCAAACTAAAACCAGAATATGCAGAGTCTATTCTGTAATAAAAAAGAAGCCAGTAGCAGCGGATATCTCTGTAATCATTATGGGGGAGAGCGCTGGATACTGAGTTTATAAGCATGTTGTAGGTAGCCCTTGTCCAAATTAATGGATGAGAGCTGCTTTTTTAGTGCAATTCATCGGTTTGCCGCTTTATTTTGAAATAAGTAAAACCCTGACCCTCACGACAAGGTGACGGAAAAGGAATGTCCCCGCCTGTTCCTGCAAATTTTCACTTTGTCTGCTTGACTCTTTTTCTAGGAAAGATTATAATAGGTGCGAATGAGTGTATATGCACACAATAAACCAGAGACAGGAAAAGCATTATGAAAAATATCAATCAAGTTTATCCTAAAGATTCTAGTCCTTGTAATTGTATGAATATTCGCCGGGCTTCTCGGGCTGTTACACAATTTTATGATGAAGCCTTAAAACCGAGTGGCCTAACCATTAGTCAAATGGGATTGCTACGACACATTAAGGTTACGGAAATGATTACGATTAGTGACTTAGCAAAGATGATGCGTATCGACCGTACCACTCTGAACCGTAATATGAAGCCATTAGATGATGCAGGATTGCTTGTGATTAGAAGCGGGGAAGATTCCCGAACCCGGCAGATATCGCTTACAGATGAAGGAAAAGTTGCAGTTGATAATGCATGGAAAATGTGGGGAGAGGCACAGTCTTCGCTAAAAGAATATCTTGGCAAAGAGGATTTAGGTAAACTTACACAGTTACTAGCAAAGTTAGAGGCAATTATACCTTAAGTAGAAATTGAGGAGACCCGTAAAAATGTTTAAATACTAAGACATTTTTAACAATAAAATTAGTGTATATACACATAAAATGAGAGAATTACAAGGAGGTATATTAAGTGGAAGATTTAATTAGAAATCAAGTAAAAAAGTATGTAGTGGAAGGTGAAAATAACTGGCTTTCGGAGATTGATGGGCGTTGTTTTGAGGAACCTATTGTGCAATTTGCGTCTGCAGATGATCCTCTGTTCAAGGAATATAAAAAAATAATTGGTGAGTATCATCTAACACCCCAAGAGGCTTTTGAGTTATCGTTTGGCGCAGGCAGTTATCGGGGAGGAACAGTCATAAGTGTTGTATTCCCAATCAATGAAAAGATTAGACAAAGTAATGGCAAGCAAACAATATGGCCATCCAAAGAATGGGCGCTGTTGCGTACGGCTGAGGTAAAATATTCTACGGACTTTACTAAATTTTTGATCAATTTATTACAGTCTAAAGGATACAGAGCTGTGGCACCATATCACTCTGAATTGTTTAAAATAGTTACTGAGACTAAAGGGCCATCGTCAAATTGGTCGGAACGGCATATTGCCTATGCGGCAGGCCTTGGGACTTTTTCAATAAACGATGCTTTTATTACAGAAAAAGGGATTGCAGTAAAGTTGCTTTCTGTTGTAACCGAATTAAAGCTAACACCTGATCGGAGGAAAGCTAAAAGTCATACCCAAAATTGCTTGTTGTACAGTAAGGGGATTTGCGGGGCTTGTATTAAAAGGTGTCCAGTAAATGCGATATCTAATGCAGGGCATGATAAAATAAAGTGCGTTCAATAT
>JARBUM010000094.1 GCA_029239675.1 Pelosinus sp.
TCGTGTATTACCCGAACCAAGTGTCTTAGTAGAATGCTTAGACTTAGGATTTAAGCCTCAAGATATAGTTGCCATGCAAGGTCCCTTTTCTCATAATCTTAATGTCGCCTTATTTCAAGAATATAGGGCGGAAGTGATTGTAACAAAAAATAGTGGACAGATTGGTGGTAGTGATATGAAGATTACAGCTGCGATGTCACTGAATCTACCTTTAGTCATAATTGATAGACCAATGATTCAGTATCATAATGTAGTATATGATACTGATGATGTAATAAACTTTATTGGGGAGGTATTTAAATGAAATATATAACGGAACCCATGGTCATTGAGGAACGTAGTATGGAAATTATCGCTCCTCATTTAGCGGGACTAAATTTAACACCTGAAGAAATAAAAGTTTTTTCGCGTATTATCCATGCGGCAGGTGATCCAGAGTATTCTAAGGTAATTGAAATTCATAAGGAAGCTATTAAGGCAGGATGTAAGGCCTTAGAAGCTGGGTGCGATATTTTCTGTGATGTTGAAATGGTGCGAACTGGTATTAATAAACGCCGCTTAGCAGATAATGGGGGAACCGTACATTGTCTGATTGGTGATGAGAAAGTTGCGTCAACCGCTAAAGAACTTGGTATAACTAGATCAATGGTAGCTATGCGTACTTTCGGTGAACGTTTACATGGATCTATTGTAGCTATCGGCAATGCTCCTACTGCTTTATTTGAAGTATTAAATATGATGAAAGAAACTTCTATTCGTCCCGCCCTGATTATCGGAGTCCCTGTAGGTTTTGTTGGTGCTAGTGAATCAAAGGATTTATTAGCAGAAACTTCTCCTGTTCCATATATAACAGTTAGAGGCAATAAAGGCGGTAGCCCAATTGCAGCTTCTATTACAAATGCTCTTTTATATATGCATAAAAGATAATAAAGTATAGGCACTAGATACGGTAAAATACGTAGCTTCTCGGAAAGTCTCATTTAGAACGGCAAAGGATGAGCATAACTAATACTTCAGCCTTTTACTTAACCTACGCTTATAGGTTATGCTCATCCTTTTCTAGTTTATGGCTATATGTGTTTTGCTTTCTGAGAGCCTACTATACTAAATAAGGGGGGAATTATGTCCCAATTTAATATCCCACGTATTATTATTGCTGGTACTCATAGTGGCGTAGGGAAAACCACTATTGTCACAGGACTCTTAGCAGTTTTAACACAAAGAGGTCTTACTGTACAGTCTTATAAAGTCGGACCTGATTATATCGACCCTGGATATCATCAGCTGGCAAGTGGAAAAGTTGCTCATAATTTGGATACCTGGTTAATTCCAACAGATAAGTTAGTACCTATTTTTGTGAAAACAGCGATTGGTAACGATATTGCCATTGTGGAAGGCGTAATGGGCTTATATGATGGTGGTCGCACAGGTGTGAGTAGCACAGCGGCCATTGCAAAGCTACTCAAGGCACCGGTGATACTGGTTATTGATGCCAGATCAGTGGGAGAAAGTGCGGCTGCCATTGCACTGGGCTTTAAAATGTATGATCAAGACGTCAATTTGGCAGGTGTTATCATTAATCGATTAGGATCAAAAAATCATAAAAATATGATCTGTGAGGCATTGGAGAAAATCAACATCCCTGTATTAGGCTGTATTTTTCGAAATGAAGCGTTACATATGCCAGAAAGACATTTAGGTTTAACGCCAGTTACTGAACATGATGCGAATGGTATGATTACTCAATTACAAGAACAGATTTCTGCCCAAATTGACATCGAGGAACTTTTAAAAATAGCACATCATTCCTCAGATATAAATAGTTTGTTAGAAATGACCAATAGTACTCACCAACCCCCAGTAAAAGTTCGTATCGGTGTAGCGCAAGATGAGGCCTTTTCCTTCTATTATCCTGAGAGCCTGGATATTCTAAAAACTCTGGGGGCAGAGATTATACCATTTAGCCCGATTAAAGATAATGAGCTTCCTCAAGTCGATGGACTATTATTTGGTGGCGGTTTCCCCGAAATGTTTGTAAAGGAACTAACTAATAATAAAGGTATGCGAAAATCCATCCAGCAAGCTTGCCAAGCAGGCATACCCATATATGCTGAATGTGGTGGCTTTATGTACTTAACCAAACAAATTGTTGATTTTGATGGCCAAAAATATGATATGGTAGGGGTAATTCCTGCAACATGCAATATGCAATCAAAATTGCAAACTGTAGGCTACGTAGAAGCAACTGCTCTGACTGATAACGTATTATGTGCTGCAGGTGATGTATTACGAGGACATGAATTTCATTTTTCACAAATGATAATTGATGACAGTCATGAAAAATTTCCTTGGGCCTTCGAGTTTAAGAAGACACGTACAGGAGAAGTTTATACTGGTGGGTATTTCCATCATAATATAGTTGCATCTTATCTGCATATACATTTTGCTGGTAATGAACGAAATGCCCTTCGTTTTCTCAATAAATGTATGGTATTTAAGCAAGAAAGAAAATAACAATCCTTGGGAGATTGATATAGAATGCAAGGAAAGATTGTACTTATAATAGGCGGCACCAGAAGTGGTAAAAGTGCATTTGCTGAGCAATATGCCACAAAGCAATCAGATAAAGTAGCTTATATCGCTACTGCACATGTTTATGATCAAGAGATGCAGACACGTGTAACTCTACATCGTGAGCGTCGGCCAGATACTTGGCAGACATTTGAGGCACCATATCATGCTGATCAGATACTTTTAGAAGCTGCTAAACAAGCTGACGTTATCTTATTTGATTGTTTGACATTATATACTAGTAACTTATTATTATCAGCGGATATAGCATCTAACCGTGAAGAAAGACTTCAATTTATTATAGGAGAAATTGATAAATTATTACTTTTTTCGCAGAAAAGCCAAGCTACAATACTTTTTGTTACAAATGAAGTAGGTATGGGGATTGTACCTGAAAATGCTTTAGCTCGGGAGTATCGTGATATCGCAGGAATGGTTAATGAAAAAATAGCAGCTTGTGCAGATGAAGTCTATTTGGTCATCTGTGGTTTACCCGTCGAACTAAAAAAACTAACTGCGCAGATTTCTAAGGAGGTGCATCATGGCTAAGACGATTATGTTACAAGGGACAAGTTCACATGTGGGAAAAAGTATACTAACCACTGCTTTATGTCGCATCTTTTTGCAAGATGGCCAAAGGGTAGTGCCCTTTAAAGCCCAGAATATGGCTTTGAATTCATATGTAACTAAAACAGGTGGCGAAATGGGCAGGGCTCAAGTTGCCCAAGCGGAAGCAGCTGGTCTTGAACCCATAGTAGAAATGAATCCAGTATTATTAAAACCAACTGGTAATTCTTGTTCACAGGTTATTTTAATGGGGAAGCCAATCGGTAATATGACGGCTAAGGAGTATCATACTGGGTATAGCTTGCAAGCATTAGGTGTTATCAAAGAATGTTTGGACAAGTTGGGAGCTGAGTTCGATGTTATTGTGATTGAAGGAGCCGGCAGTCCAGCTGAAGTGAACCTAAAAGCAAATGATATTGTAAATATGCGCATTGCCAAAATGCTAACAGCACCTGTGTTATTAATTGCTGACATTGATCGGGGCGGCGCTTTAGCATCTGTTGTGGGCACCTTAGAATTATTAGACCCTGATGAACGTGATTTAGTGAAAGGCATTATTATTAATAAATTCCGTGGCGATATTGATCTCTTAAAGCCAGCCTTAGAATTTCTAGAAGCAAAAACGGGTAAGCCTGTTGTGGGTGTAGTCCCTCACCTTGATCAACTAGGTATTGATGACGAAGATTCTGTTTCGCTTGATGACAAACAAGTAAATGGCATGCGCGACCTTGATATTGTAGTCATTAGAACACCGAAAATTTCAAATTTTACAGATTTCTCCGCCTTCGCTAGTGAAACTGATGTTACCGTCCGCTATATCAAGCAAGGTGAATCTATTGGTAAACCTGATCTAATATTATTGCCTGGAAGTAAAAATACTATTGAAGATTTATTATATATACGCCAACAAGGATATGAGGAACAAATCCTTGAATTAGTGAACTCAGGTACTCCTCTCATCGGAATTTGCGGTGGTTATCAAATGCTAGGAAAACAAATAGCAGATCCTGAACATACGGAGTCGAATTTAGATAATATTTCAGGTATTGGTCTATTAAATATTTCTACAACTTTTACCCCTAATAAAATGACTCATCAAATAACTGCTAGCTGCAATAGTAACGGATTTTTAGGTTTAAATTTCACTTGTGATCATTTGACTGGATACGAAATTCACATGGGACGTACTGAGTTTTTGGATAATATTCAGCATGCTTTTACAATCACTAGCCGATCGGATCAGCCAATAACATCTGCTGATGGAGTAGTGCGCTCGGATGGTTTAGTTATGGGAACCTATATCCATGGTATCTTTGATAATGATGAATATCGTCGTAGTCTACTGAATGCCTTGCGAACACGTAAAGGATTAACTCCTATTGAATCCGTGAATGATACTCACATTCGCAAGGAAAGTAGTTATAATCGATTAGCAGATACTGTGAGGAATAGTCTTAATATGGAATTAATTTATACACTTTTAGGTTCAGAATAATGGAGCAATATTTGCTTTTAGTTGCTATACTAATTGATACTTTCCTCGGCGATCCTCGTTCATCTATGCACCCTGTAGTAATGATAGGTAATTGTATTTCTTTTTTTGAACGAAAATTATTAGCTCCCCAATATTCTCCTACGTTAAAAAAACTAACTGGTATGTTCCTTGTAATTATTGTTCTAGGAATAACTTATGGTGTTACTTGGTGGATGCTAAAACTATTATCTCAAATCCATCCATGGGCTGAATTCTTAGGAGGAGCTATTTTATTAAGTTTTACAATTTCACCTAACAGTTTAGCTAAAGCCGGAAATGAGATCTATCAGTATTTAGTTTCTGGAAATTTGCAACAAGCGAGATTTAAAGTAGGCTGGATTGTCGGACGAGATACAGATAATCTTAATGTTTCTGAAATAACAAGAGCAACGGTAGAAACTATTGCTGAAAATATAGTTGACGGTATTATTTCACCGCTTTTTTATTTTGTAATTGGCGGTGTACCATTAGCATTTTTATATCGAGCTGTTAATACATTAGATTCTATGGTTGGATATAAAAACGCTAAATATACAGACTTTGGTATGTGCGCAGCTCGAATTGATGATGTATTCAATTATATTCCAGCTCGTTTAACGGCTATACTAATTCTCCTAGCTACATTTGTATTGCGCTTGAATCTTACTGAAGCGTGTAAGGCGATTTGGAACGATGCAGCAAAGCATCCTAGTCCGAATAGTGGACTGTCTGAAGCTGGAGTAGCAGGTGCTTTAGGTGTCCGTTTAGGCGGTTTAAACTATTATGGAGGGATCCCCTCGCAACGTGCTTACATGGGGAAAGCAGATACCCCCTTAATCCCTTTGCATATTAAACAAACTATTAATATTATGTACGTAACGACGGCTTTTTTTATAGCTACCTTATTCATCTGTGCTAAACTGGTAGAATCGTTTTTTTAATAAGATATGCTACTTGAAAAACAACAAGGTTGGAGGATAGCGTGCTATACGCTATAAGATGATGAACAATTTTATAACTGGGTTACAGTTTTTAACGCGTATTCAGATTGCTAAGCAATCTGAATGGTCACCTGAGAGCTTTGGTCGGAGTGTAAAATATTTTCCTTTAGTAGGTGTTATCCTTGGAATTATTTTAGTGCTTATCAATCAATTATTAGCTGAATATTTACCCTACATTGGTATTTTCTTGCAACCCCACGTATTTACAATATTGCTGATAATCTCTAATGTTTTACTTACAGGCGGGCTGACATGTGATGGCTTTATGGATACCATGGATGGCATCTTTTCAGGTCGCTCTAAAGATAGAATGTTAGAAATAATGAAGGACAGTAGAATTGGAGCTAATGGCGTGATGGCTTTTGTATTGCTACTAATACTAAAGTGGTCACTTATAATGGATATCTCTCCCCAAGGTCTTCCCAATGCTTTATTTCTTATGCCACTATTAGGTCGATTCGCTATGGTTATCGCAATTACGGTATTTCCTTATGCTCGGCCTGATGGGATTGGCAAAGCTTTTGCTCAATATGCAGGTAAATATACTTTATGTATTGCTGCCGTACTTACTCTACTATTCGTTTTACCTTTAGGTAAACAAGCTATAGTAAGCCTATTGGCTGTGATTCTTGTTACTGTACTATTTTCCAGCTATGTAAAAAAACTAATCGGTGGTTTGACTGGTGATATCTATGGCGCAGTTACTGAAATATCGGAAATAGTTGTACTGCTTGTATTTTTGTACTAATGTTAAAAGTGAAATAGGTAGATATTACAAACTTATCAAAAACTGATACTAAAAAGAATTGTGATATCTTTTAAAATAATAACTTCATTGGAGAACACTTATATGAGGGTAACAGTCAAAGCCCCTGGATCTTGTGGTGAATTAGCACAAGGCACAATGAACGGAAAGCATTTCTTAATTACTTGTCCTATTGATTTATATTCAAAAGTTACGGTAAAACCATGTAAATCTATAACTTCATTAAATGTTGGATGCAAAGTTATCTCCGCCATTCAAAAAACACTACACTATTTACAAATTACTGATCATTTTCATGTTACAGTAAGATCTGAATTACCAATTGGTAAGGGAATGGCATCGAGTAGTGCGGATATTAGTGCCGCTTGTCAGAGTATTGCTTTAAGTGTCGGTAAACTTTTATCAGCTGATGAAATTGCCAATATTGCATTGTCAATAGAGCCTACAGATGGTATCTTTTATCCTGGAATTGTATTATTTGACCATGTAAAAGGACATATTCGCCAATACTTAGGGAATGCTATCCCAATGTATATTGCAATCTTTGATGTTGGGGGCGAAATTGATACTCTCCACTTTAATCAACGCAGTGATTTAGAGAAGCTAAACCAGGCTAACGAATTGCAGGTACAAAAAGCTATGAACTTAATTGTCGAAGGACTTACTAAGAATGATGCTATCTTACTAGGCAAGGGAACTACCCTTAGCGCATTAGCAAATCAAAAAATATTATTTAAGCCACATTTAGAAGAAATGATTAATATAGGTCTTTCCTGGGGAGCTGTTGGAGTAAATATAGCTCACAGCGGTACCGTAGTTGGAGTGCTGTTCCCTCTAGATAAATTAAATAACTGTCTCCCTTGTATCGAGGAGATAAGCAGATATTGTACTGGTGTGAAGTTCTTGCGTACTGCTCAATTCATTTCTGGGGGATTAACGAAACAAGAAGGTGATAGTGATGACTGGAAACAATGCCTTTGAACATGGCGGAAATTTATATGCTAGAATACGAGAGGCAGGTGGCTGTTTTTCGGAGATATTAGATTTTAGTGCGAATATCAATCCACTAGGCATATCAGAAAAAATTCGACAAACATTACATGATTCTTTAGATTCCATTATTCATTATCCTGACGCACAGGCCTATGCTTTGAAACATGCACTAAGCCAACACTATCAAGTGGATCCTGCATCGATAACTATCGGTAATGGCGCCGTCGAGCTTATGTATATTTTATGCCATATGTTAACTCCTAAGCGTGTATTAGTGACTGCACCAACTTTTAGTGAATATGAATGTGCTGCTAGGTCTAGTGGAGCACATATTGAATATTTTTATCTCCATGAGAGTTGTGGTTTTCAAATTGATACACAAGCTTTGACTACGCAACTAACTGACATTGATATTCTATTTATTTGTAATCCTAATAATCCCACTGGAACATTATTGACAAATAAGCAGTTAGACCAACTATTACTAGTTGCCAAAGCCCAAAATACCTACGTAGTGATCGATGAGTCGTTTATCGATTTCCTACCCAACGCTAATACCTACACTTGTCGTCATTTATTAACACAATATGACAATCTTATAATTCTACATTCACTCACCAAGTTTTATGCTATCCCAGGCCTAAGACTTGGCTTTAGTCTAGGAAGCCCTATGATAACTACTATGCTACATAAAGGCAAAGATCCTTGGAATGTTAACACCTTGGCACAAAATGCTGGTGTGGTAGCGTTACTTGATGATACTTATCAGAAACTAAGCAGAGACTTTATTGCTGAGAAAAAAATGGAATTATATAATGACTTATTGACGATAAAAGGGTTAAAACCATATTTTCCATCGGTAAACTTTATTCTAATAAACATTAAGGAAACAGCTATGAATTCAGGACAATTGCGGCAAGTTATGGAAACCCATAATATTTTGATTCGAGATTGCAGTAATTATCCTGGACTATCCTCAGACTATATCCGAGTAGCCGTAAAACGTCCAGAGCTGAATATTATATTACTCAATACATTACGAGAAGTTTTAGGGGGTATTTAATGACAAAAGTTATTTTAGTGCGTCATGGAGAAACACTGTGGAACTTAGAAATGAAGTATCAAGGACATTGTGATATTGCACTAACGGAAAAGGGCATTAAGCAAGCTGAATTAGCAGCGGCTAGCCTTGCGAATGAATCCATTTCTGCTGTATACGCTAGTGATTTATGCCGTGCTTTCGCAACAGCTGAAAGCATTGCTAATAAACATAATCTACCAGTTGCAACCATACCTGAACTTAAGGAAATTAATTTTGGTCAATGGGAGGGCTTAACCTATGACAAAATTAATAACCAATGGTCGGATATCATGGCTAGGCTTTTTACTCACCCTGATGAAATTGTAATACCTGGCGGTGAAACTTTTAAAGAAGTTAAAGAAAGAGCTACCATTGCATTAAGTAAATTAGTTAAAAAACATCCAAATGAGACTATCGTTGTCGTTTCTCATGGAGGAACTATACGTACTATATTATGTGCAGTACTTAATATTCATTTGAATCATCTTTGGAACATAAAACAAGATAATACTGCTATTAATATCCTAGAATATTATGATAACCAAGCACTTGTCTCATTAATGAATGGCACATATCATTTAGATGGTTTAGAATAATAAGGATGCTCTATACAACTATAAGCTGCATAGAAACAGAAAGTATACACCAAAGAAGATTGCTAACATCCTTTGGTGTATACTTTCTGTTAATCCCCTTAAATGGGTTTTAATAAATAACATTCTATATAAAAAATATGTTAAAATAAGAAAACACTAACACATATTTTTTTATCTGATATTGTGTTTTTGGTTTGATTAAACTTATCCGCTGACCAAGTGTCTGGGTAAGTGCATTATGATCAGATGAAGTTAAAACTCCACCTGAATCAATTCTTCTTTATATTTCTAAATAGTGTTTGATCATGAAAGAGGTTTGCGACAATGTATAGTTATTGTATTATACCTGATAATCCCGAAAACTTTTTGTCTTTTCTTGCAGAATTATCTACTAAGGCAGAAGACAAAGAACTAATTAAATATTGTAAAATCACTAAGGTTGAGGTACATACCACTCTAAATGCTTGGGATATATTTATAACTGTACCAAAAGAATTATCCAACCAGATATTATTACAAGCTGAAGAAAAGATTCGTAGTGATTGTGGCTTGAAAAAAGTAAATTTTATACAGAGCGTTAAAGTATTAGAAAACTATCTGGCACATAATTGGCTGGATTTTGTCGATAAAATCTCTAGAAATATATATTCTATTAAGCATTTGCTTACTAATGCTAAATGGAGCTTTGATGGCCAAACGTTAATGATTGAAACGGTTGGCGATATAGCCACTGAAATCTTTTCTACTCATGGAATAGTACAAACTATGCAAGCCTTTATACTAGAAGAGTTTAACCGAAATTGTACTGTTAAATGTATTACTACTGCTACTGACGAACCTGTTATTCGCGATGAAGACTTATTGACACCTGAATATCTAGAAGCATTAACAGAACATAAATCGCCTAGCGAAGCAAAAGCAGATAATCCCATTATCTTTGGTAGAAATATCAAAGCTGATCCAGTACCGATGAGTAGTATTCAAGATGAAGCCCGTAATATCGTAGTAGAAGGTCAGCTTGTTAACTTTGAATTGAGAGAATTGCGATCAGGGCGACAGTTACTCACCTTCGACATAGGTGATCTAACAGATGGTCTCAGTGGTAAGGTATTCTTTGAAGATAAAGATAAGGAACAATTTGCTAAAGTATCAGCAACTTTAAAAAAGGGCATGACGATTAAAGCAAAGGGTACTGTACAGTTTGATAAATATAGTAATGAATTAGTGCTATATGCTGATAGTATGTGCCGAGTAAATACTATCACTCGCATGGATAATGCTCCAACAACTCGAATTGAATTACATGCCCATACACGCATGAGTAATATGGATGCTATGGTATCAGCTAAGGATCTGATCAAAACCGCTGCTGATTGGGGACATACTGCTGTCGCCATTACGGATCATGGCGTAGTACAGGCATTCCCAGAAGCTCATGAAGCCTCTCTTAAATCAGGCATTAAGGTAATCTATGGTATGGAAGGCTATTTAGTCGATGAGGACATAAAAAAAGCTCGCCATATTATTATATTGGCGCAAAATAGTATTGGTTTACGTAATTTATATCGTTTAGTTTCACTATCTCACATTAAATACTTATATAGAACTCCTCGTATTCCTCGTAAAATACTAATGGAATATCGAGAGGGCTTATTATTAGGATCAGCATGTGAAGCTGGTGAATTAATCCAAGCCATCTTACGTGGAGAAAATGAGGATGAATTACTTAGAATCGCTGCTTTTTACGATTATTTAGAAATTCAGCCTATTGGTAATAATGCTTTTTTAATAAGAGAGGGTATAGTACCAAATGAAGAAGGTTTAAGACAAATTAATCGTAGGGTTTGTGAAATAGGTGCTACTCTTAATAAGCTTGTGGTAGCAACCTGCGACGTACATTTCTTGAATCCTGAAGATGAAGTGTATAGACGTATTATGATGGCTGGTAAAGGCTTTAGCGATGCGGACCAACAGCCGCCCTTATATTTTCGTACAACAGAAGAAATGATCAATGAGTTTTTATATCTTGGTAAAGACAAAGCTTACGAAGTCGTTGTAGAAAATCCTCGACGTATTAACGAATTAATTGAAAAAATTAAACCGATTCCCGATGAACTTTACTCACCGCAAATTCCTGGTGCTGAGGATCAAATCATCTCTATGTCTCATAATAAAGCGGAGCAGCTATATGGCAACCCTTTACCTCCTATTGTAGCTGAGCGTTTAAAATATGAACTAGATTCAATTATTAATAATGGCTTTGCTGTTTTATATTTGATTGCTCATAAGTTAGTAAAAAAATCATTAGATGATGGGTATCTGGTAGGATCTAGGGGCTCTGTTGGTTCCTCTTTTGTTGCTACGATGACAAATATAACGGAAGTTAACCCCTTGCCGCCACACTGGAGCTGCCCAAAATGTAAATATAGTGAATTTGTTACAGATGGTAGCTATGGAGGTGGTTTTGACTTACCTGACAAAATTTGTCCTAAATGTAACTCTTCTACAATAAAGAATGGACATGATATACCTTTTGCTGTTTTCATGGGATTCCACGGTGACAAAGTACCTGATATTGATTTAAACTTCTCTGGTAATTATCAGCCTGTTGCTCACAAGTACACAGAAGAATTGTTTGGTAAAGATAATGTTTTTCGTGCAGGAACCATTGCTACTGTAGCAGATAAAACTGCTTATGGATATGTGAAGAATTATTTTACTGACAAAGGAATTACACCACGCAATGCTTATATTAATGCCTTAATTAATGGATGTACTGGTGTAAAACGAACTACTGGCCAACATCCAGGCGGCATTATGGTTGTACCACGAGATATGGATGTGCATCATTTTACACCTATACAGCATCCTGCCGACGATAAAACTTCTGGAACAATTACCACTCATTTTGATTATCATTCCATTAGTAGTCGTTTGGTTAAACTTGATATTCTAGGCCATGATGACCCAACAGTGATTCGTATGTTAGAAGATTTAACTGGCATTGACGCTCAAAATATTTCACTTGATGATATAGAAACTATGAGTTTATTTTCTTCAACAACTGCATTAAACCTAACGCCTACACAATTAGGTAGTACTGTTGGAACTTTTGGCATTCCCGAATTTGGGACAAAATTTGTACGACAGATGTTAGAAGATACGAAACCAAAAACCTTTAGCGAGTTAGTGCGAATCAGTGGTTTTTCCCATGGCACTGATGTATGGCTCAATAATGCACAAGACTTAATTAAAGCTGGTACAGCCAAGCTATCTGAGGCTATTTCAGCTCGTGATGATATTATGATGTACCTTATTCATAAAGGTGTTGAACCGTCTCTAGCTTTTAAAACTATGGAAGGCGTACGTAAAGGAAAAGGTATAAAAGCAGAAGATGTAGGAAAACTACGTGAAAAAAATGTACCTGAATGGTATATTGAGTCTTGCCAAAAAATTAAATATATGTTTCCTAAGGCCCATGCAGTTGCTTATGTTATGATGGCGTTTCGCATTGCTTATTGCAAAGTACATCACCCAGTAGCTTTTTACGCCGCCTATTTTACAGTAAGAGGCACTGATTTCGATGCTGAGCTTGTTTTACAAGGCGAAATTGCATTGCGCAATAAATTAGCTGAATTTGAGGCAAAAGGTAATAACATAACAGTTAAAGAAAAAGGACTGCTTACCATTGTAGAAATGGCTTTGGAAATGTATTTACGTGGTTTTAGTTTTCAAAGAGTCGATTTGTACAAATCAGATGCAACAAAGTTCTTAGTTGTTGATAACGGCCTCTTACCTCCATTATCTGCCCTACAAGGTTTAGGGGAAAATGCAGCACATAATATCGTATTAACACGTGAAGGAACTCCCTTTTCATCTTTGGAAGATCTAAGAAATAGGGCTCATATATCAAAGACAGTCGTAGATATCTTAAAAACTCATGGTTGTCTTACTGATTTGCCAGAGTCTGACCAAATGATACTATTTGGATAAAAAATAAATGTAAACAGACACATATTTAAAAATCATTTATATTTGAGTAATTTTTTATTGTAAATACACATTTATAATGATATACTAAATGGTAGTATAAATGTTTTTTTCGCGCTGAAGGAGTGGGTATAATACCCACTCTTTCAGCTTAGTGGCTATTTTAGCCTACCAAATATAGGGTATAAGCTTACATAGTATTAGGCAAGACTAAGGTAGTAGAGAAATATACTTAGGTAGGTAGGAGGTAATGTATGTCAAAAGAGCATGTTGAGAATCTTATAGAAAAGCTTGTCCAAGAAATTGTTGCTAACAGCGTAATTGAATTAGTAGATGTGGAATATATCAAAGAACGTGAATGGTATCTACGCATCTTTTTAGATAAAGAAGGCGGTATTGAAATTGAAGACTGTCATTGGGTAAGTGAACAACTTGAAGCTAAATTAGAAAAACTTGACCCAATTAAAGAAAGTTACTATTTAGAAGTTTCTTCACCAGGGCTTGACCGCGCGTTAAGAAAAGATAGAGATTTTGTTCGCCATATTGGTGATCAAATTGAAATTACTACATTTAAACCGGTTAATGGAAAAAAACGTATTGTAGGTAAATTAAACAACTTAAGCAATGGTGATATCAGTATTGATATTGATGGTACAGAAATGAAGATTCCACGTAATGAAACATCACAAGTTAGGTTATATATTGATTTTTAATACGCAAAATTGAATAGGAGGAATTTAGGTGAACGCAGAATTCATGCAAGCTTTTGAACAATTAGGCAAGGAAAAGGGGATTGCTCCTGAAATCTTGTTTGAGGCAATAGAAGCAGCACTTATCTCAGCTTACAAAAGAAATTTTAGCTCAGCTCAAAATGTAAGAGTATCATTAGAACGTACAACAGGTGAATTTCATGTTTATGCTCGTAAAACAGTGGTAGAGGTAGTAACAGACTCTCGATTAGAGATAGATCTAAGCGAAGCTAGATTGTTAGATATACGCTATGACTTAGAGGATATCGTTGAAGTAGAAGTTACGCCGAAAAATTTTGGTCGTATTGCAGCACAAACAGCCAAGCAAGTGGTGGTTCAACGCATTCGAGAAGCTGAACGTGGTATTATTTATGACGAATTTTCGAATCGAGAAAGTGATATTCTTACTGGTATTGTACAACGAATTGAACAGAAAAATGTATTTATTGACCTTGGTAAAGCAGAAGCTATTTTGGCCCCTTCTGAACAAATTGCTGGGGAAATTTATAAACATGGCGATCGATTAAAAACATACATAATTGAAGTGAAAAAAACAACCAAAGGACCTCAAATCCTAGTGTCTCGTACGCACCCAGGATTATTAAAGCGCTTATTTGAATTAGAAGTTCCAGAAATTCATGATGGAGTTGTTGAAATAAAATCCGTGGCTAGAGAACCAGGTTTACGTTCAAAATTTGCAGTGTATTCCCGTGATGAGAATGTTGACCCAGTAGGAGCTTGTGTTGGGCACAAGGGTATGCGTGTACAATCCATCGTTAATGAACTAAAGGGCGAAAAGGTTGATATTGTAAAATGGAATACCGACCCTGCTAAATATATCGCTAATGCATTAAGTCCAGCTAAGGTAGTTAGTGTAGAAATTAATGAAGTTGAGAAAATATCTAGAGTTGTAGTTCCCGATTATCAATTATCCTTAGCAATTGGTAAAGAAGGTCAAAATGCTCGTCTAGCTGCCAAACTTACAGGTTGGAAAATTGATATTAAGAGCGAATCTCAAGTTGGTTCCTAGGAGGCTTTTATGGTTACACAGAAAAAAACTCCTCAACGTATGTGTGTTGGTTGCCAAGAGCTGAAAAATAAGAAAGAATTATTACGAATTGTTCGCACACCAGATGATGAGGTTATTTTAGATACAACTGGTAAAAAATCTGGAAGAGGCGCTTATCTTTGTAGTAATGAGCAATGCCTGACGAAAGCCTTTAAAGAAAAAAGATTAGAGCGGGCATTGAAAAGGGTGGTTAATCCTGAAGTGTATGAGCAATTACGTTCTGGCATAATAACATGAGCAATAATGATGAAAAGATAATTTCACTATTAGGTTTAGCACAAAAAGCAGGGAAAATCTCTTCCGGCGAATTGTCCGTTGAAAAGACAATAAAATCAGGTAAAGCAAAACTTCTTATAATTGCTGCAGATTGCTCGGAAGCTACAAAAAAAAGTTATAACGATATGGCTGCCTATTATGGTGTTGAGCTTTATGAGATATTTTCAAAAGAGCAGCTAGGGCAATGTATCGGAAAAGTATACCGTGCTGCATTAGCAATAACAGATATTGGATTCACAAATGCAGTAAAGAAATTACTTAATAGCTAATTAATAAAATTAGCTATTAAGAAAGAAAATGGGGGTAGATGAATGTCCAAATATAGAATATATGAATTAGCCAAAGATTTTAACACAACGAGTAAAGTTATTATTGATATTTTAAACCGAAATAATATGGAAGCAAAAAAT
>JARBUM010000268.1 GCA_029239675.1 Pelosinus sp.
AACATCTTTAACATTTTTTCCGCCTGTATTCATAATATCCCCGTTTGCTAAGACAACTTCTAAACCCATAACATAATGTTTAGAAACGCCGTATTTTAGACCACGCAAGCCGCCTGCATTTTCTGCTACCGTGCCGCCTAAGGTTGCAGTTGCCACAGTACCAGGGTCAGGAGGATAAATAAGACCTAATGAAGCTATTTCTTTATTTAAGTCAGCCACAATAACACCGGGTTCTGCTACAGCTACTAGGTTTTCTAAATCAACTTCTAAAATTTTATTTAGGCGAGTCATTAATAATACAATACCACCTTTTGTAGGGACACAGCCTGCGCTAAGGTTAGTGCCTGATCCTCTGGTATATACTGGGATATGATTTTCGTTAGCCAGTTTTAAAATTTTAGAAGTCTCTGCAGTATTAGCTGGTGATACAACTGCATCTGGCATGTGAGCATGACCAGGTGTTGCATCATAGGAGTAACAGTATAAGTCCTCGGCGCTTGTCAATACATTAATCTCTTTCAACGCATTGATGTGGTGTTTTTCCATTTTCAATAACCCCTTTATCTTTTTATTGGAACATTGATGATAAGATATAATACCTTTATTGTAACATGTTTGAAAAATACAAACTATTTGTATTTTCACTTAAATATGAAAAAAAGTAAATAAGGCATATACAGTAAAATCCTGTAGGGTTATATCCTACACTACTGTAGGATATAACCCTACAGGATGATGGCAGATTAAATTGTTATTAATTTATATTGAATTGCATAATTCACTAAATCAGATTTCTTATGGATATTTAATTTATTCATGATACGTGAACGATAGGTGTCAATGGTTTTGGGACTAAGAGAAAGAGTATTGGCAATTTCGCTGTTCGTGTGTCCAAGAGCCAGAAAGCGAAGCACTTCACGCTCACGTACACTGAGCACTTTATATGGATGCTGCAGATCATACGTATCAGAGTCGGTATAAAGTAAATTATTCAATAAGGATTGGGAGAGTTTTTCACTTAAATAACGTTTACCTTTATGGATCTTAATAATACTTTCGATTAATTCTGTATCTGCTGACTTTTTTAAGACATAGCTATTGGCTCCGGAACGCATGACTTCCTTAATATATTCTTCATCATCGTACATACTTAAAACCAGAATCGGACATGTTAGTCCTCGGGAGCGAATTTCTTTAATACAATCAATACCATTCATATCTGGCATTGACAAGTCAAGTATTAGAACATCAGGAGCAAGAGATTTGACCAAGGAGATCGCTTCAATGCCATTTTCTGCTTCTCCTACTACTTCAAATTGAGGATCACTATTGAGCAGAGACTTTAATCCTGAACGTAAAACAGCGTGATCATCAGCTAAAATAATACGGATCTTATTTATAATGACACCCCCTATTTTAAAGTATAGAAGTTCTTGCTTATACTGTAACATATAAAAAAAAACACGTAAACCTAATTACATGATTGATTGATCAAAGGGTAACTGGTTAAGGCGATTGCAGGCAAAAGTATGTTGCTTGGAGGAACGCTAATAGCATATTGCATACAATCCGGTTATAAGTGTTATTGTCCGCGGAGAGTAAACATGTTAATATGATAATAGATGAGCAGGTGAGTATATTCAGGAGTTTTAAGTTACATGCATCTTGAAGGAGATGAAATTTTAAATGAATATTTTTGATGTAATTGGTCCAGTCATGATTGGTCCTTCCAGCTCCCATACAGCTGGCGCAGTGCGTTTAGGAAATTTAGCATTAGCAATTTTAGGCGAAGGCGTGAAAGAGGCAGTGATTGGCTTGCATGGTTCTTTTGCCCAAACGTATCGAGGGCATGGTACCGATTTGGCTCTGTCAGCAGGTCTGCAGGGATGGGCAACGGATGATAGCCGTATTCCTAAATCTTTCGATTCAGCAAAAGAGGCAGAAATTGAGATCTCTTTTACCACTATTAACCTAGGTGATCTGTCTCATCCTAATTCTGTTCGGTTCTGGATGACGGGTGTGAATGGAAATAAGTGCACAGTAACGGGGGCCTCGATTGGTGGGGGTCGTGTTGTGGTTACGAATATAGATGATTTTCCTGTAGAATTTAGTGGTGACTTCCCAGCCATTTTGACAATGCACCGCGATCGTCCTGGTGCCATTGCCTTAGTTACAAGTATTTTATCTACACAAGGTGTGAATGTTGCGCAGATGAAGGTATTTCGTAAACAAAAAGGTGGTTTAGCGGCTATGATTGTTGAGACTGATCAACCAATTGATGATGCAGCATTTGAGGTCATTGGAAAGTTGCCTCATATACAATCAGTGCGCCGTATTCAGTTAGTATAAGATGGTAAAGTGATGAGGTGAAAAAGTATGGAAGAAAAGTTATCTCTGCAAGAATGGATTGATCTAGCAGAAACAGAAAATAAAAGTTTTGGTTTAGAGATGGACAAAAGAGTCTTACTAGAGCGTATGGAGGAAATGTTACATGTAATGGAGCAGTCGGTTGTGATTGGCCTTACAGGTATTACTTCTATGGGGGGACTGGTTGGTGGTAATGGAAAAAAAATAGAGACTTACAGGGCCGAGTCCGCTGCTAAGAGTGTTGTAGGCAGTGTGATGTCTAAAGCCATAATGATTGCTTTGGCTGTAGGAGAAGCGAATGCGTCCATGGGGCGTATTGTGGCTGCTCCTACGGCAGGCGCCAGTGGTACTTTGCCGGCTGTTTTATTTTCCTTGTCCGAAGCTCGTGGTTCTTCCATGGACGAGCTTGGGAAAGCTTTGATAGTAGCAGGTGCTATTGGCATGGTGATTGCCTCCAGAGCTTCTTTGTCGGGCGCGGCTGGTGGCTGTCAGGCTGAGTGCGGCTCAGCTGCCGCTATGGCAGCTGGTGCAGCTGTAGAACTATACGGAGGCAGTCCTGAGCAAGTAGGGCAAGCAGTCGCGATTACCTTAAAAAATATGTTGGGATTAGTTTGTGATCCGGTAGCCGGATTAGTGGAGGTACCTTGTGTAAAACGTAATGCAGGGGCCGCTGCTCAAGCGATGGTAGCTGCTGAAATGGCATTAGCTGGAATTTGCAGTGTCATACCTGTTGATGAAGTAATTGATGCTATGGCTGCAGTTGGGAATGCA
>JARBUM010000095.1 GCA_029239675.1 Pelosinus sp.
TGGCTGCTAGTTTAACGGAAAATATTAAACGAGCTGGTTACGAGCAAGTAGAAATATTTTTTATTGTCCTAGAACGAAATAAATATTATGAGAATGGAAAGCATCTTTAATTCCATTATGCTATATTAAAAAACAGGCCTGCATTATTGTTAACAATAATGCAGGCCTGTTTTTTCAGTTTAAACAAAGAGTAGTCTCAAGCTTCTGGCGACTCAATTAATTCATAGACTGCTATTTCGCCAATTTCTCTATTAGCAGCAAGAATTACATCGGTGCTGGTTTTGTTAAGTACGGCTATATTGCTAGGACCGCCTTTATTATCGATGGTGAAATGTTTAATTTTCCTACTTGTATCGTCAATTTGAAAGCAGTTTAGCTCCCTATTTCCTTTTCTGCCACCAATAATGAAGGATGGTTTGTTTAATATCTTCCCACCCCACACAACATGTCCAAACTCATATTCATGTTCGTGAATTGAAACCAGTCTGTCATCGATATACTTGTAGATGATACCACGACTGCCGTGAAAAGGCTCTATTGCGGCCAGTTCCATAACACCATCAGTATCAATATCACATATAGCAATATCACTTACTTCATGGTTTAATATTTGTTCGATTTCCCATTCTTCGCTGCCGTTTTCTGGCAAATAGAGAACGAATACGCCTTCTGACCCAGAAATAAGGTATGCATTTCTATTTTTCCATTTTCCTCTACAAAATCCATGGTTTTTCGTAATATCCTGAAGAATTGTTTTTAACGTAAAGGGTTTGCAGATCTCCATAGGGATTTCTCCAACATATACTTTGCCTGGCTTTGACCAGTCATCTTTATATTCCTTGTCTTCGCACAGGGTGGCACCGATAAAGAAGAGTTTATTGTTTAACGTAAATATATCAAATCGGTGCAAATAGGGGATGGTCATAATGGGGCGAATCGTCCATGTTGAGTTACTATCGCATTTTGCATAAACGATTTTAGAATCTTTTGCCTGAAAAGTGGGAGTAAAATCTTGGGTAGCAATAAATTCATTTTTCCTGCCAGGTATGGGAACAATGTTCATCGTCCCGCCTGGTCCATCCCAGACGGGACTGCCAATCCAGCTGCTTTCATCGAACATCAAACAAGGACCATTGCCCTCAGTGGCGACTAAGTACTTTGTCTCACCATTGATGTTCATAATTGTAGTTGCATATGCTTTATCTAATTCGCCTAGAATTTTTTTACTTATGATCATATTAATCCTCTCTTTTTTGTATGTAGACTGTAATTGATCTTAAAGAAAAGAGTTGTAAGGCAAGTCAATATCGCCTTCAAAACAATCCTCAAAACCACGAGGATAGTGATATTCGCGTTTATTCTTATCTGCGGGAAATACAAACTTGCCGCCGACTTGCCAAATGAAAGGTTTAAAGGTATATTGCAATCTATCCTTTTTCATTTCAAATAAGGTGTTAATTTCTGCTGTATCTGCTTGAAAGTTGGACCAGATATCATGATGGAAGGGAATTACCACATTGGTATTTAACGCTTCCGCCATTCTTAGTATATCAGAAGCGGTCATTTTATCTGTAATGCCGCGTGGGTTCTCACCAAAAGATCCTAAGGCTACATGGATTTCATGTTCATTGCCGTGTTTGGCATAATAGTTTGAGTAATGAGAATCACCACTGTGGTAAAGATTTCCTCCTGGTGTCTTGATAAGATAATTTACAGCACGTTCATCCATATTGCCAGGTAATTTGCCTTTAAGTATCTCGCCTTTAGGTACCGTTATTAATGCTGTACGGTCAAAAGATTCCAGGACTACAAGTTCAGTATCTTTTATTGTTACTGCGTCCCCAGGTTTTACTGTAATACAGCGTTTGGCAGGTACCCCCCAGCTAATCCAAAGATCAACACAGGTTTTGGGTCCAATAAAAGGTACAGATGAATCACAATTCTTCATAACAGCAGCGGCAACATTTACATCAATATGATCATTATGATCGTGAGTTGAGACCACTGCGTCAAGCTTTCTAATCGCAAAGGGATCTAAAACAAAAGGCGTAACTCTGAGATTTGGCTGCAATTTTTTACCGCCAGTCATTCTTGCCATTTGGTGGTGGGGGTTCATGAATGGATTTGCTTTTGTTCTTTTACCGCTTCCGCACCAAAAATCAATACAAATATTGGCTTCACCTTCTGATTTTACCCATATGCCCGTGCAGCCTAACCACCACATGGCAAATGTATTGGGAGCAACTATTTCAGATTCAATTTCTTCATTAAGCCATGTTCCCCACTCTGGAAAGGTGCTTAACACCCAGGATTCTCTTGTAATTTCATCGATTTTGCTCATAGTTTCTCCTTTCATTTCATGTTTTTCTAAATTGATTATATGGTTTGGTACAAAGAAAAAAAAGAACAATAAATGCAATAAACTTTTTGCAAAAATGTGTTAGTTATTCAGTTTATGACAGCTTCGTTCTATGCACAGTTTTGCATAATTGATCTTTCATTTATTGTTCTTTTTTAAAATCAGGTTAAAACGTATAATCAATTTAGAAAGTTAAGATGATTGCGATAAATCGGATGAAAGGAGGTGAAAATATGATTCAGCTTAAAAGCCGTAGCAGGGCAATATTGGACTATGTATTGTTGCGAGATGGATATGTTACCTTGGATGAAGTCGCAGAACATATTCGTGTTTCCAAACGCGCGGTTTATTATGACTTGCATGAAATTGTTAACTGGTTTAAAAATAAAAAAATTCCTCCCTTAAAGGTGGAACGACAAAAAGGGATCTTTTTAAGTGGACATCATAAGAACCTGGTTTACATGCATTTAGACAAAGCTTCAAATACATTATATTACAATCTTTCACAAAACGAGCGTATTGCTGCACTCATTTGCGAAATGCTGGCATCGACGGAAATTTGGCATGTAGATAAACTTGCAGGCTTATGTAATGTTAGCAGGAATACAGTTTTGAATGACTTGAAAGCAGTTAAAAGTGTATTAATTGAATATAAGTTGAATTTGACTTATGGAATTAAGCAAGGCTATGTGATTTTAGGGGAAACCATTAGAATGCGGGCAGTTTTTTTGTACTATCTTGCATTCATTATGCCACTGATCAATAAGAATATTTTACCCTATTTACAAAGCGAGGTAGTGAAAAAAAATCTGGCATATCTGACGGAGATTGAAAATGAGCTGGGTACCGAATATGTAGATGGAACATTAGTACAACTAGCGATCCTTATTAGAATGATCATAAAGAAAAAAGACCAGATTACCCTTGGCTTTGATAAAAAGGAAATTATCAATAGTAAGGAATTTACACTGATACATCAGTATTTTTATGATTTGCCCGATGAAGAACAGGTTTACCTGACCATACATCTTCTAGGAGCACGAGTGCAATCTACTAAGACGGTTCATGAAGAAAGAAAGCATAACTATGCTTTTATGTCGAGAATTTCTATGCGAATGATTAATGAATTTGAGCGGTTAGCCTGTATCGAATTTAGTGAAAAGGAAAATTTGCTGCAAAAACTGGTTATCCACTTAGATAGTTCTTTTTATCGTTATCGCTATGGTCTTTTGGAAGGGAACCCGGTTGTACTGGAAATTGAGAAAAAATATCCAGAACTGTTTACTATTACTCACAAGGTTTCTGAGCTTCTAGCGAAAGCAATCGGTTATCCTATTCCTAAAAGTGATATTTCCTATTTGACGCTGCATTTTGCGGCACATCTACGTACTACGGGGCGGCGGCAATGTTTAATTAAGATTCTAATTGTTTGCCATAATGGTGTGGCCACTGCTCAAATTCTTCGTAGAGAAATCGAGGAATTGCTGCCCTTTATTGAAGTGGCAGATATTGTATCTACCCGTGAATTGAAAGGCTATAACCAGCAATACGACTTGCTTGTTTCCACGGTAGAACTAAGAGATGGTTATCAAGGCTTAACTGTCAATCCGATTCTGACCATCGAAGATAAGCAGACCATTTTAGCACAGGTATTTAAAATGCGAAAATCAATCAAACAAAAAGATGAAGCGGAACGTATTTTTGATATTATAAAACAATACATTCCAGAAAGTGCACTACTAAATGTGAAGCAGGATCTTGGTAATTATTTTAATGAAAAACATTCTCTGTTTCGTGAGGTTCTCATGCAAGGGCAGCAAAGCTTGGCAGAACTGATTACGCCGAGTCGGATACAATTAATAGACTCAGTAGTAGCGGATTGGCGTGAATCGATTCGTTTGGCAGCAGCCCCTTTACTAGATGAAGCGTTAATTCATAAAACCTATGTGGATGCCATGATAGATTGTGTGGAAACTTACGGATCGTATATTTTTATTACTCCAGAGGTTGCCCTTGCTCATGCAAAACCAGGGGGAAATGTACATGGCTTATCAGCCTCTATGTTATTAGCTCGCGAAGGAGTGATTTTTCCCGAGGATAAGGTGGCAAAGGTTATCATTGTATTGGCATTGATTGATGAAGAACAACATTTAGGGGCAATGAAAGACATTCTACAGTTTTTTGGTGATGAAACAAATATTACAAGGATGATCAATGCTGTCAATGAAATTGTAGCTTACAGTTTCATTACGGGCATGCAGACAAACTAATTATTTTATTAAAAATCGTTGCAAAAGATTCTTTGATATCATCAAGAGAGGAAGCTAAATCTATGTTTAAGGACTTAATTGAAAAAAAGCGTGTTGGCTTTGCAGAAGGATTTGATTGTTGGGAGGATGCTGTAAGAGCTGCCGCGCAGCCATTATTACGAGATAAGGCCATTGCAGAATGTTATGTGGATGCCATGATTGAGTGTATAAAGAAATTTGGACCCTATATTGTGATTGCGCCTGATGTGGCTATGCCTCATGCACAAGGTGTCAACGGAGTAAAGGAAACTTCGATTTCTTTTATGAAAGTGGATCGTCCGGTACGTTTTGGTGAGAGCAAAGAGCACGATGCCCGTTTGATATTTGTTTTAGCTTCAGTGGATAATGATTCCCACTTAGATATGCTGCAGGCTTTAGTTGCTGCTATCTCAGATGAGGATATCCTTGCTCAATTGCCTACTATTACATGTATTGGTGATTTACAGAAAATATTACTACAGAAATAATGCTTTTACTACATAAAACAAGAGATGGGGGATAATAAAATGGGAGATTTATATACAACGATCAATTCGGCAAGTACACTATTTGCGAATAATGTTTTGACGAAACCGGAATTTTTTATTGGTATATTGGTCTTTATTGGTTATTTGTTCTTAGGCAAGCCAATTTATGATGCCTTTGGTGGATTTATCAAGGCGGCTGTTGGTATGATGATCTGGAATGTGGGAGCTGGTGGTTTAGTTAGTACTTTTCGTCCCATATTAGCTGGTTTGAATGACCGTTTTCAGCTTAATGCAGCAGTTATTGACCCATACTTTGGACTAAATGCTGCTGGTGAGGCTATTAAAATGATAGGTATGTCTCTTTCTTGGACCATGATTTCCTTAATGGTTGGTTTTGGTTGGAATATCCTGCTAGTATTATTGCGTAAGTATACGAAACTTCGTACCTTGTTCTTAACGGGTCATATTATGATTCAGCAGGCTACAACGTGTACTTGGCTAGTATTCTTCGCCATTCCGGAATTGCGAAATATTACGGGCGCTATATGGATTGGTCTTTTAGTTGGTACCTATTGGGCTGTCTTTTCCAATCTTACAGTAGAGCCTACAGAGGAACTTACGGAGAATAGTGGTTTTGCTATAGGGCATCAACAGATGTTGTGGGTGTGGCTAACGAGTAAGGTTGCTCCTAAAATAGGAAATCCTGAAAACTCCGTGGAAAAAGTCAAGATGCCTAAGTGGCTCTCCATGTTTAATGACAATGTAATATCCACAGGTACGCTGATGCTGCTCTTTTTTGGCGTTATTATGACGATTCTTGGTGAGCCATACTTGCGTGGCATGGACAAAGCTGGTTTCCCAGCAACCTTAGCCTTTCCGACCTACATTTTATCTAAGTCATTGTCTTTTGCAGTGTATTTATTTATCTTGATTAGCGGTGTGAGAATGTTCGTGGCTGAATTGACAGAATCCTTCCGTGGTATTTCCGATAAAATTCTGCCAGGTGCATTACCAGCTGTTGACTGCGCCGCAACGTATGGTTTTTCTTCACCTAATACGGTTTTGTATGGATTTTTGTTCGGTTGTATTGGTCAATTTATGGCAATTGCAGGGTTATTTTTGTTCAAAGCTCCAATTATGATTATTACGGGTTTCGTACCTGTTTTCTTTGATAATGCAACTACCGCAGTTTTTGCAAATAAGTTTGGCGGGGTTCGTGCGGCATCCATTCTGCCTTTTTGCACAGGAGTGATACAGGTAATGGGCGGGGCATTTGCTGCTTGGTACTTCCAGCTCTATACCTATGGTGGCTGGCACGGCAATATTGATTGGGATACTTTGTGGCCAGCTATTGGGGTTATTATGAAAAATTTGTCGACCCCAGGATTAATCCTTGTGATTGTACTTATGCTTATGATTCCACAGTTTCAGTATCGACGCAGTTCTAATAAAGCAAATTATTTTAAAACTGCAGATGGAGGTGGATTGTAATGATTAAAGTAGTTGCAGCTTGTGGTAATGGAATGGGGTCTAGTCAAATTATAAAAATGAAGATTGATAAGGTGTTCAAAAAATTGGGAATTCAGGCGACTATCGACCATATGAGTGTGGGAGAAGCTCGATCAGCCGCTTCTAGTTATGATGTAGTATTTTGCTCAGCTTCTTTGGTAGATAATTTCTCGTGTAAAAATAGCAGAACCAAAATAGTCGGTTTGGTGAATTTGCTTTCAGATGTAGAAATTGAGGATAAAATTAAAGAAAATAATATTTTATAAGTACAAAATTAGTAATAAGTTACCTATCATAGGGGGATTATAGTATGTTTAGCAAAGTACAACGTTTTTATTTTATTTTATTTTCTTCTAGTGATATGAAAGTGCTTGGTGAGTAATATGGAAAATTTGCTAGGACTTTATGAAAAGGCTTTGCCCCAGAATATGGATTGGTCTACTAAGTTAAAAACAGCCAAGAAATTGGGGTTTAATTTCATGGAAATATCCATTGATGAGACCGATGAGCGCTTAGCGCGTCTATGCTGGACTAAAGAAGAAAAACGCCAATTATTACAATCTATGGATGAAATAGAATTTCCTATTATGTCTATGTGTTTCAGCGGACATAGGCGCTATCCACTCGGCAGTCGCAACCCTAAAGTGCGAGGATATGCTCTAGACCTCATGGCAAAAGCTATTGAATTTGCCAGTGATATGGGAATTCGGGTGATACAACTTGCTGGATATGATGTGTATTATGAAGAGCATGGTGAGGATACATTGGCTTATTTTATTGAAGGACTGAAAAGAGCAGTAATTATGGCTGCTAAATATCAAGTTACACTAGCTATCGAAATTATGGACACGCCCTTTTTAAATTCCATACAGAAATATATGCAGTACGATCATTTGATTCAGTCACCATGGTTAGCCTTGTATCCTGACATTGGGAATCTCAGCGCATGGGGTAATGACGTAGGGTATGAGTTGGAATTAGGTTATTCTCGTATTGTTGCTGTACATGTGAAAGAAACTATCAATGTAACGGAGCGCTTTCCAGGGATGTTTCGTGATACCCCTTTTGGCAAAGGCGATGTAGATTTTGTTACTGCATTCAAAAAATTGAAATCACTGGGGTATAGCGGACCCTTCTTAATTGAAATGTGGGGAGATACCTTTGATGATCCTGTGGCTGAGATCGCTAGGTCCAGAGAGTTTATTCTTAGTAAACTTAAGGAAGGCGGCTTTACAAAAAATTGAGTGGTGTGAAGTGGATTCTGCTTTAAGGAGTGTGTCGTATGGATCAACTAATTAAAGACGTCTGGGAGGCGAATTTGGAGCTTCCTCGTTATAAAATGGTGACCTTTACTTGGGGCAATGTTAGTGGGATTGATCGCAGCCGCGGGCTAATGGTTATTAAACCCAGTGGTATCCCCTATGACGTGATGGAAATAAGGCATATGGTTGTGGTAGATCTAGATGGTAATATTGTGCAAGGACTTTATAAACCATCTAGTGATATGGAGACTCATCTGGAAATTTACAAGGCATTTCCTCAAGTTGGTGGTGTAGTGCATACTCACTCTCGATGGGCGACTATTTGGGCTCAGGCTGGGCAAGGAATCATGGCTTTAGGTACGACCCATGCAGATTATTTTTATGGTGAGATTCCTTGTACCAGAAACCTAAAGAATGAAGAAATAAATAATGGATATGAAAGGAATACTGGTAAAGTCATCATAGAAACGTTCAAAACAGGAGGTATTGACCCTCTTGCCGTTCCTGGTGTGTTGGTTAGTGGTCATGGACCATTTGCTTGGGGAAAAAGTGGCAAAGATGCTGTACATCATGGGGTAGTTTTAGAAGAAATTGCTATGATGGCAATTCATACGCGACAGTTGAATTCTATTTGTCGATCCATCGATCAGGTGTTGCTTGATAAACACTATTTTAGAAAGCATGGCAATCATGCTTATTATGGACAGGAGACTATAGAGTGAATGGTAAGAGTCCACAAGCACAAAAAGGCTTGTGGACTCTTAGTCGATTGGGTTAATAAAATCAATCTTGCATATTAATGCCTCATTTGTTAGTATTAAACTATTCAGACAATTAAACGATATAAAATGGCGTTTAATTGAGTTAAAAAGAAACTAAAATAGTTGCTAAAATCAATCCAGAATAGTATATAATTCAGCAATTGAGGAGGATGTAGCATGTATGATATATGTATTATTGGTGCTGGGGTTGTAGGGACGAATATCGCACGGGAATTATCAAAATATCAGGTACGTGTATGTCTTGTAGAAAAAGAAGAAGACGTGAGCTGTGGTGCATCGAAAGCAAATAGCGGGATTGTCCATGGTGGCTACTCGGATGAACCAGGTACTCTAAAAGCAGAGTTATGTGTAAAAGGGAATCGA
>JARBUM010000096.1 GCA_029239675.1 Pelosinus sp.
ATTCTACAGATGTATAGAAAAACCCATTGCTTCTTCGTAATACCTGCGAATACTATTTTATCCTTTATAGCTTTGTTTATCAACTATATCCTATGATTAATACTTTGACCGTTTAATGTATCTACGACTTTTCTGCCTATTGATTTCATTGGAGTTAATAGGATCAAACCATAGATTAACTGCCCGTTATTTTTAATAACTTCATATGCCCTTTTATAATAACTTCATTTACTATTGCCGGAACAAGAATAGTTTCACCCGCATGCACAATTTCATGGTGATCTTGAGTATTAAATTCACCCCAACCGTCCAAAATACAATAAACAATGTACTTTCCTTGAGTTCTTGCTCTTTCTTCTCCGGAAATTGACAACGTTTTTATAGAAAAATATTCACATTCAATCTCTTTCTTTCCAAAATTTATATCGGGCTGCTCTCCAAAATTAATCACATCTATGGCTTTATCAATATGTAACTCACGTTTTTTTCCATCTCTATTTATGCGATTATAATCATATACCCGATACGTGGTATCAGAGTTTTGCTGTACCTCGCATATTACTACTCCACTTAATAACGCATGTATAGTTCCAGATGGAATAAAAACAATATCACCATTTTTGATTGAAACATGGCGTAATACTTCACTAACCCTATCATCCTGAATTGCTTGCAAAAAATCTGCTTTACTCACATGTTCTCGGAGACCATATACAATTTGGGCATTCTCTGGTGCATGTAGTATATACCAGGCTTCTGTTTTCCCCCATTCTCCCTCGGTTACTTGTGCATACTCATCATTCGGATGCACCTGAACCGACAAATTCTGATGTGCATCGATATATTTGATGAGCAAAGGAAAGGTATCTTTGTTCTTTGCCTTTTTGCCAATTATCTGATCAGCATCTAACTCAATCAATTGCTGTAGGGTTTTTCCAGCTAAATGTCCGTTGGAGATAACGCTTGCACCATTTTTGTGTGTACAAATTTCCCAGCTTTCCCCTATTTTGTTGCTGGTAAGAATTCTGCCAAATAAATTTTTAAACTGACTGCCGCCCCAGATTACCTCTTTATATACTGGATGAAACTTTAAGGGATACAGATCTATCCCTTCCAGAGGATTATTATTATCTTTCACTACAACATCTCCTATTCCATTAGGGAACAACATCTATTATTCCTTTACCCGACTTGCATTTTAGCAACTAACTTTTATTTTATTTGAATCAGAATCCTAAACTTATTTTCGAGATTGTATTTTTTTTCATTAGTACTATTCATATCAACAGCAGCTAGATTCGGAAATACTTGGCGTGTTTGTTGGTCTACCCCCAGATATTTCCCTGTACCTGCAGACTTTATCGCAATATAGCCGTTGCCTACGTCTTCAATATAAAACTTGTTTTGATTCCCCATAATTTTATCATCTTTAGCTTGCAATGGCTCATCATCACGTGATGCCGATAGATACTTTTTATTAGCACCTGATTTCAGAGTAAACAACCCGTCGCCTACATACTCTACATAAAACTTTTCGGCCGCAGTTGCATCTTGCATATAATTCTTTAATTCCTTATTTGCCGTAATCGGAGCATTACCAGTATCTGCCGCAGTAAAAAATTGATAAGACGCAGTAGAATTTCTCGGCACAATAGAAATACAATACTCCGCACTAGCAAATTTATTGTCCGCTTTTCTGTTGTACATTAATACGGAAAGCGGTAAACAATCGGTGTTCTCTCTGCCTGGCAAGGATATATTTAACATTTCTCTGGTATAATAGACGGGACTTATCGGATTCGAATCTGGTAAACCTTTAACATGATGGTAATGGTTCCAAATTAAATCATAAATGGGTTTTACTTCTCCTCTAAATTTTGGCGATACGCTTGATTCTATTCTTACTTTTTTGTCATAGCTATTGTTTGTGGCAGTATACAAAGGCGTAAACGGCACATCTCCTCCGATATTATGCTTGGCAACATATTCACTGCCTCTTAATATTAGCTTATTGCCATACTCGAATAAATCCTCAATAGCTGGGTTTGCATGGTTTTGTACATAGGCTGCCTGCGCCATATAAGCCAGAAGCCCTATACCAAGCTGGGCATGTCCTTGATCTCGCCCACTTTCCTCAGATTGGGCAAGATTTGGATCGGAAGTAGGGAATAAGTAATAATCGATCCGTCCATTATATTCACCTGTCTTCAAGTCAGTTACGGCTTCATTATATATGCTGATATCATCAGACAATATTCCTGTTGCCATTATTGTTATAATGGCAGCTAAGTCCTGATTTCCTCTATAATAGTAGGGATACTGCTCACCATTGGAAGATCTAAAATGTGTCTTTAGAAATTCCCGGCAAGGAGGTAGAAAATAATTTTTCAGCATATTTTGTACGGCTGTAAGCTTTCCCTGTTCTACCCACGTCTTGTCTCCACGTAAAATATCTGCTGCTGCCGCAAATTTATATCCGCAAAGACCTGCGAGCAGTTGTGGTTCTCCGCCACCAATCGGCGTATTTATCGTACTAGACCAAGCATCTAATATTTCTTCGGCTTTCAGTTTTGCCTGATTTGCTTCTGCAGGCTTACTTGAAACCTTCCAAATAATAGCCTGGGTAAGCGCAGCAACTGCATCATCAAACATTTCAGCATCGCCAACCCGTTGTGCAGGGTTGGCACCTCGCATGGGTGCCGCTACCGGATGAGGCTGATATCCTGGATCAGCCCATTTAGTTTGGCTTGTTCTATCCCATGCCAGCTTCCATGGCTCCGCTCCGACAGACAATTGTTTCTTTGCCCGAGTAAAATCTTCTTCAGAGTAAAATATCCCTGAGTGGGTAAAATCCTGCGCGGCTTCTGCCTTTTGCGTATATGGTATACATAGAGAAGTAATCAAAAGCATAACTGATAAAAAAAACATAGCTATTCTTTGCATTTTCATATCTCCCCACTAATAAACAATTATTTGCCCAAACCACCTTGTCCAGCCTCATCTGTAAACAGCATAGCATTAATAAATCCGCAAGGATTCTTCACCTCATCTACAGCGCCTTCTCTCAAGGCCGTGGCACCATCTGTTAATAATTTGAAATCAACAGAAGTAATAGCCGACCCATTCTTCCTGTAGTAATTAGCCAAAATATCAAATACAGGTTTTTTCACAGCACCTCTAGCTTTATCCGAAATAAATGTTTCTGAAGGTACTGACTCCTTTAAAAAATTATACTTAAGGCTGTAAATAGCGCCTTTTAATAAACGATGATCATACATTTTAAATAAATCCAATCCTTGATTGTAGGCAATCTTTGATGAAAGGCTTAATCCTTCAAGTCCCATACTGGCATGAATTTGATCACGGTTGCTTTCTTGGCTCTCTCCTGTTGTATAAACGTAATTAGGCAATGCTCCCATGGAAAGTTTTCCCGGAACAACATCACCGCGGCTAAATTGTCTTAATGCTTCATTAAACATATTCTTATCATCAAGATATACTGCCATTGACATATTTGCTACTGTAATTAATGCATCCCAGTTGCCATTTGCCTGTGGATAGTATACAGCAAGCAGATTATGTAGTTTTCGCACAAAAGAATCAAATTGCTCCATATCTTTCTTAGACCATTTATCTTTTTCAGAAATTCTGGGATCACTATTATACACATGTTTCATTAATTCAGCCGCGTTAATATAGGCGGGAGCACTTATGGCAACAATAAGCCTTGCATCGTTATTTTTGACATCTTCCAGAGTCGACGCCCAGCCGTTTAACAATTCAATGGTCTTCTTGGCGTTATTTACATCGCCTGTTAGATACCATCTTAAGGCATTATAATGCGCAGCAAGTCCGTCTTTAGAAAATGGACTACTGCCATTGTCTGGATTATTATAGGGCCCTCTTTCTACTATTTTCCAGAACATTGTACCTGTTACTGAATCATAGTTTTTTGTATCGTTTGGGCGGGTATACGATGCTGAAGAAAGCTCAGATTCCAGCAGCTGTTTATACCCTTTTTCCCAAACTGAACCTGCTTGGTCTTTATTTTTTTTCATGGTTTCAAGTGTTTGCATAGTGTAATACAGTCCAGGATGGTTGAATTTTTTAGCAATCGTCGGGATATTTTTTTCACTGATGTACTGATCACCAATATATTCTAGTTCAATATAGTCTAAATTAGGGCCATCATACACCCCTTGTCCTGGCGGAGCTTCAATAGCTAAAGTCAAATCCTGCTTTCCGGCAGGAATGTATACATTCATATAGTTCTTATTCCACTTTGTATTTCCGCCCACACTTGTCTCATTTTGCACTGCACCGTTCGTGACACCATCGGCATAGCCCGAGACAGAGAAAATCATCCAACCAACCCAACCTGCATCACTTGCTAAATTACTTTTATCACCATTAAGTAAAACACGACAATTCCGCTCATCACGTACGTTTCTTTTGCTATTCCATCTCGTACCCGGGTTATTATATGTAAATGTAACTTTATAAAAACCTGCTTTAGGAATGTCTATTTTCCATGTAGCATTATCAGAAACACTCAAAGTGCCTTTCCAAGCATCGTTGCTGGTATAATCCTCCTTAGGACTGCTGAAATCTAAAAACTTACCACTAGATGCACCGCTTAATATTACAGATTTAATTTTTTCGTTATTATAGCCAGTCGCAATCGGTTCCCCATCACCTCTTACTGTTACATTTCCTTGTAGCGAAGTATAATTTTCCGCTTCGACCTTAATAATATTGCCACTTGCCTCGCTTTTTGCCGATTGTAAAAAAAACAGACAACTAAGAGTTCCCCATACTAAAAATAATTTTTTTAGATTCACATTGCTACCCTCTTTCTAAAATTAATATTTAAAATATGTTGCATATTTTAAAGTGCGGAAAAACTTGCTTCACTATATGAGCAAGTTTCTCCGCAATTAGCTTTTCAGGAAAATTAAAATCCAAAGTTTACTGCTAATGCATAGGCAGGTCTGTAGGAGCTAAAGCCTGACTTTTTCTCATCATATGGTTTAAGTTTGTAGTATCTAAACTGCACATTGGCTTTTGACGCAAAGTTATATTGCGTTACTAAACCAAAGCCTTTTGCACCATCATTGCCTGTACCATTACCGCCTGGCATCCACATAGCCGTTTTCCAGTAAGTGGAATCAGTCGCCCAGTTACCCAATTTAAAGTACTCTACACCAATTGAGTAGGGAATGCCCTTAACTCCCCAGTTCAACTTCGTTACATACCCCTTCGTTTGTGCATCACTAGGAACGTCCTTGCTTTTATTTTCCACCACTTCAGCATTAAAGCCAAAATTTCCAGATTTAATATTTCCGCCAACTGCCCATTGATCGAAAGCATATCCGTATCTGCCAGTGGGGGATGTAGTGGATGTAATAGTAGAAGCTTTAGCATTCTCCGGATTAAGTACTTTGAAATTGGCAATCGTAATACTTGCATTTTTAGCTAAATCGAATTTTACGTTGCCCAGAAAAGCATTAAGACTGTTACCTGTGTAACCCGTTGTGTTATTGCCAAAAACGTTATAACAACTAGAAAAATCAGCATAACCAGCAGATACACTTACTTTATCAAATTTATAGGTTCCATAAAATCCATCAAGATAGTTCCCGACACCGCTATTCCAAGTAATCCCCTGTCCCAATCTAGTCCAAAAGCGACCAGCGGATACGGAATAATCTGAATTCTTCCAAGCCAATTCAGCTCGGTCGATATGAAAACTTGAATCAGTCGTTGTTGTATGGAGTGAAGCATCTTGAGCACGACCATTAGAGGTCCATTCATTTGAAATATCGCCATAAAAGTTCACTTTATCAATTACCTTGGCTGACATGTCAATATTTAAACGTTCTTGAATGCGACTTTGATCAGATATACCTGTATTCTTTGCTTTAAGACTAGGGTTGACTTGATAGCGAAGACGAACACCGCCACCGAATTTAATGCTGGATGCATTTTCTTCTAGTTTAGCTACCCTAACCCCCATATTGTTTAGTTCTGTAGAAAACTCTGCTTCTAGTTTTTCCAGTTCAACTTTATTCTCCGCTTTAAGTTGATTGCTTTGTTTAGCCTCATTGGACATAGCTTTGCCTACAACGGCCGCCATTTCATAACGTGTAAGAACATTGCCACCTTTGAATTTACCATCGCTATACCCATCGACAATACCAGCTTGTGCTAATTTGCTTATGGAATCATATGCCCAATGATTTGCAGGAACATCATCAAATGGGTTAACCACTGCTGCAAGTGAAGTACCGCCGAACATTAAACTGATTCCAAGAGCAAGTACAAGTTGTCTTTTCATTCTAAGTTTCATTTTTATCCCCCTCATTTGTTTCAATATTCTGTTCTTTTAGGCTGTTTTTGGGCACACCAAAGAGAGCCACGTCTGTTAATGTACCAACGCAAAACTTCCATGGCTAATTGTATACCAAACTATAATATAAACTATTGGACAACTCTTCTGTTAATCAATCGTGCTACTTGTCATGGCTTCCACAGTTTCCCATGACAGTCAATCCAAAATCCTATAGCTAAAGAGCTTCCTTCTGAAACACACCTCCTTCACTTACTGATTGAGCCATTCTATAGATTCAATCAACGTCGCACCAGAATATTTTGACTATTAATTGTTTTATAGCACCTACCTAATTACTACAACCAATAACATGCTATTTTTCATGATATGTAAAATAATCAAAATCAGCGTAGGAATGATTTCCTGCTAAATCAATTACTGTCATCCCCACTACCGCTCCCGTATACGCCCAACCAATGGAGTGTTCATCCGATAAAATGCTTGCATCTAATTGAGGTCCCAGCACGTAATAGGTTTTTCCATCTAAGGAGTAATAGTATTGTAACCATTCTTGTAAGACTTCCACCTTTATATGCACCACACTTGTATCTGATACATAGATATAACAAGAGCGTAGCGGTTCACAAAAATTCATATTATCATTCATTAGTACATTTAATACCCGCTTATCACTTTTTTCATCATGACTGATATAAGCGAATATCCAGTTTTTTGTATTATAATAACACACCAGTCCTGCCATCTGTTGATAAGAAGTTGGAAAAAATTCAATCGATGTTCCTACAGAAAAGCGAACAGACTGCCATTTTCTTGCAATAATTGATTGGTTAAAAACGGAGGTTAAACTCTCACCACCAAAAATTCGCAAATGACTTTTTCTGGTTTGTAATGATATTTTATTAGTAAAGGGAGTTCGTAGTGCCATAAATTCTTTTGGCAAGTCAGGACTTTCAAAATGGGTTTCAGAATCATTCGATTGTTCCTTATTACTGATGACCGTATTTCTTGGCGCATTTATTGTTACTAATGGAGCATTGGATGGTGCTTGAAGCTTCGGCCACCCATTCACCCATTCAATATTCTGAAGAGCCGTCTCTCGACCTAAAGGACAAACTAGCTTGTTATCAAGATACCTAGCGCATAGATGAACTAAAAACCATTCCTTTTGATCAGTTTCTACCAAATTGCCATGTCCGGCTTTACGCAAGAGATTTTCCGGATCATGGATGGATGTAATGAGTGGGTGGAAGGGAGATATCTCATAGGGTCCCCAGACATCTTTTGACCTGGCAACAACTATAGAATGGTGTCGCCCTGTACCGCCTTCTGCGGCAATCATGTAATACCACCCATCTTTTTGCATAATATGGGCGCCTTCCGTTCCCCCTGTAGCACTACCTGTAAAAACAATTTTTCTTTCACCTACTAAAGCTTCGTCTCTGTGACTATATTCTTGCAAGAGTATTCCGTTAAATTTAACATGTCCCTTACCTGTTCGATAATCCCATAACATATTGATAATGTATTTCTTGCCGTCAGAATCATGAAACAGGGATGGATCAAACCCGGATGAATGTATATAGACTGGCTTAGACCATTCTCCATCAACAGTTTTACATACTGTAACATAGTTTTTAAGATCTTTAAAAATCCCATCAATGCCTCTAACCACTGTATACACTAGCCAGAATTGTCCATCTGCAAAGGAGAGCGCTGGTGCCCAAATTCCAGCTGAGTCGGGAACTCCCGCTAAGTCCATTTGCTCTTTGTACGTTAGCGGACAAGAAGCTAATTCCCAATGTACTAAATCCGTAGATTTGTGAATTTGGACACCTGGATACCACTCAAAAGTAGATGTGGCAATGTAATAGACACCGTCAGCTTTACATATGCATGGATCAGGATGAAACCCCTTTAATATTGGATTTTGAATCTGAATCGTCATTATTTTCTCCTATCTTTAAGATAGTTAGTTATCTACACCGTACGTTTCCTATCGTATTTTCTAATCTTCCTATCCCTTCGATTTCAACGACAACACGGTCACCGATCTGCATTGGTCCTACCCCCGCAGGTGTCCCTGTTAAAATCACGTCACCAGGATACAAGGTCATAACCTCTGTTATAAAGGCGATGAGCTCTGGAATGTTAAATAATAGATTACAGGTATTTGATGACTGGCACACTTTATCATTTAAATACAGTTTAATATCAAGATTATGGGGATCTATATCTGTCTCAATACAAGGTCCAAGCGGCATAAAGGTATCAAATGATTTTCCCCGCGTCCACTGACCATCGCGTTTCTGCAAATCTCGAGCTGACACATCGTTGGCGCAGGTATAGCCTAATATATACTCATAAGCATTTTCTACCACTATATTTCGCGCCTGCTTTTTTATCACAATGGCCAATTCAGCTTCATATTGTACATCATTGGAAATGGCTGGATATTCAATGATACCATTGGGGTTGTTTAATGAGGACGGTGGTTTGAGAAAAAGCGTTGGCTCCTCTAAATCGGTTTTCTTTTTATGGTCATTGTAATTTAGCCCGATACAAACAGCCTTTGATGGTGTACAAGGTGCCAACAACGTAACTTCATCAACTAGCACATAATCCTTTAGCACTGTAAAATCAGTGAAAATACTACCAGCAATACCATATATTTTATTGTTAAATATACCATAGGCAGCCTCGCTGTCCTTAACAAACTTGACGATTTTCAATACGTCCCCTCCTTTTTCACTTCAGTGTTTTGATCAATACAAATTCCAAATTTTTGACATACGTACTAAGGCTTCAAAATAATAATAGTCCCCCCACAAACAGCTTTCGTCGATTCCCATATTACGCCCCATATTATATACTGCATGGAGTAAGATGCCATTTTGTGTTTCATTCTCTTGGGTTGCATAATTTTCCTCAAGTGACTTTACAATCAGCATTGCCGCATTTTTATAGTAGGTCACATCGGAGTCTAGAAGAGGTAGATGTTTCATCATTTCCAACATACCGCATACTGCAACCGCCGCCCCTGAGGTATCCCGGTATTGCTCTCCCTCAGTAAAAATCAAATCCCAATAACACACCTGATCATCAGGCAAGCGATTTAAGAAATAATTTGTCACTTTCTTACTTAGCTCTAAGAGCGAATTATCTTTGGTGTATAAATAATTAAGTGCAAATCCGTAGATTGCCCAAGCTTGTCCCCTAGACCAGCAAGAATCGTCGCTATATCCTTGATGAGTTTTTCCTTTAATCGGTTCGCCAGTTTTTACATCCATATAAAAGGTATGAAAGGTAGAGGCATCCTGCCGGACTAAATACTTTGCTGCTTGTTGAATATGTTCATAGGCAGCATTAAAATATTTCTTATTACCCGTTTCTTCCGAAGCCCAATATAGCAGTGGCAAGTTTAAGTTACAGTCAATAATCATACGACCTTGTTTCTCGGGATCATTTAAATCACCCCAGGCCTGCAAGATTTTTGCCTCTGGCTGATATCTTTCCATTAAAAGATCTGCGGCTAATAATGCCGTTTCTTTTGCTTCCTCATCACCCGTTACTTTATAGGCTTGTACGCAAGAAAGCATATATAGAAATCCTAAATCGTGGGTATTCGTCTTGATTCTTTTCTCAACCCGCTCTTTGAAACTTTTGAGTTGTGCTTTTGCAATCTGTCTGTATTTCTCATCCTTCGTTACATCATATGCCAGCCATAGCATGCCCGTCCAAAATCCTTCCGTCCACTCTACGTTGCTGTCCTGCACTGCATAGCGCAAG
>JARBUM010000269.1 GCA_029239675.1 Pelosinus sp.
AGATTGAGCATGAGTGAGGATAAGGCGAAAGTAATTGCAGATGATATTCAATTACTTGGTGATCCGCAAAATCTGGAAGTGCGGCTTAAAATTAGTAAAGTGCAAGAAAGCGGGGATGTTTTTGAAAAATTAAAACAAACCTTTAGGAAATTTCCCGGTTCTAGTGTTGTCTTTTTGCATCTGACAGATAGTCGGCGTGTGATAAAAACAGAACAGCAATTTTGGATCAGGCCTACTCCCGAAGCGATAGAAGCATTAGAAACTATCATTGGTAAAGGGCAGGTAACCATTGCATAAATAAGAAAACACTTGGTTGTAAGCCAAGTGTTTTCCTTATTTTCCTGTGAGAAGCAGTACAGCGATAGCTGCTCCTTCCCGTCCATATTATTATAATATGGTAGACAAGATATTACAAAGTTTCCTTAAATAGTGGGCGTTAGCTCTAAAGTAGATGAAGAAATTATATTTTTGTCACGCCTAAGAAAAATTAGCAGGAATACGCTCTAATATGGAGAAAGCAATGTATAGATTTTATTTTGAAATAGAATGCTTCGTAGATTTATAGACAATTGTTAAAAAAATGAAAGAAGTAGCAGGAGGAAATATGTGGACTGTAATATATATCGCAAAGAATAAAGCGCAAGCTGACCAATTAAAGAATTTACTATGTACAGAAGGAATCTTGGCAAATACTAGGCAAGCTGGAGTTGCGTCTGTTGTCGGTGATGGTTTGTATGAAATATTAGTATTAGAATCAGAAGCGGATGAAGCCCATGCGATTCTTTGTCAACATGCAATAAAGTAATGATTCATAGATAATGAGCAATGGTTAAACAAGGGGGTGTACAACATAATAAAAAAGACGAAAATTATCTGTACATTAGGGCCAAGTACTGATAAGCCAGGTGTTTTGGAAAGTTTACTGGAAGCTGGCATGAATATTAGTCGATTTAATTTCTCTCATGGATCTCATGAAGAGCAGGGAAAGCGTATCCAAATGTTGCGCACAGCCAGTAAACAATTAAATAAGAACATTGCCTTTTTGCTAGATACCAAAGGACCAGAAATAAGGCTTGGTAAATTTGTCAACGGGAAAGTTCAGTTAAAAATAGGACAAGCATTTATTTTGACATCAAAGGAGATCTTAGGAACTGTAAAGATGGCGTCCGTAAATTACAAGTCATTGCCGCAAGAAGTAGCTGCTGGTAATACGATTTTATTATCAGACGGATTAGTCAGTCTTCATGTGGATGATGTAATCGGAGATGAGATTATTACCACTGTACAAAACAGTGGTGAAATTAGTGATCGTAAAAGAGTAGCGGTGCCTGGTGTGAGTCTTAATTTGCCTTTCTTATCAAAAGAGGATGAGGCAGACATTTTATTTGGCGTTAAGCAGGATATGGATTTTATTGCTGCGTCTTTTGTCCAGCGTGCAGCAGATATAATAGAGATTCGTAAATTATTAGAAGTTGTGAATGGGCAAATGGAGATTATTGCTAAGATTGAAAACGCTGAAGGCGTGAAAAATATTGATGAAATATTAAAAGTCGCTGATGGAATTATGGTAGCTAGAGGTGATTTGGGTGTAGAAATTCCTGCTGAAGAAGTTCCTATTGTACAAAAAATCTTAATTGAAAAATGTAATAAGGTGGGAAAACCTGTTATTACCGCGACACAAATGTTAGAATCGATGATGATGAATCCTCGCCCGACAAGGGCGGAAGCCAGTGATATTGCCAATGCTATTTTAGATGGAACCGATTGTATCATGCTCAGTGGTGAAACCGCGTCAGGATGCTATCCGGTTGAGACTCTGCAAACAATGGTGAGGATTGCCATGCGCACGGAAGAGTCTTTGAAATATAACACGCTGCTACTCTCGAAAGGTATGACATTGCAAAATACAACTACGGACGCGATTAGCCATGCTACGGTACAGATCGCTTATGAATTAAATGCTGCTGCATCACGGCGACAGAACATGGGCATACAGCTCGCATGATCTCGAAATATCGTCCTCAAGCCAACATCATTGCAGTTACGCCCCATGATAAGACCTTACGTCGTATGATGCTGTTTTGGGGTGTTCAACCTGTTTTAGGCGTAACTACCAAAAATTCAGATGAAATGGTACAAAATGCCACCGCTAAATCCGTGGAACAAGGTTTAGTTAATGAAGGCGATTTAGTTGTTGTCACCGCGGGTGTGCCTGCTGGAATGTCTGGTACGACCAATATGATTCGTGTTCATGTTGTTGGAAGGATCTTATTGCGAGGAGTTGGAATTGGTCAGCGATCGGTATCTGGAAATATTTGTGTTGCTCACTCCATTAAAGAAGTTAAAAGCAAGTTTCGTCCGGGAGATATTTTAGTCGTAACAGGCATCGATGAAGAAACCGCTATTTATGCATCTAAAGCAGCAGCCATTATTGCAGAGGAGGGGGGATTGACTTCTAATGCCGCTATCGTTGGTATTAGCGTTGGAATACCAACGATAATCGGGGTAGATGGTGCAGTGAAACGTTTGCAGGATGGAATGCTGGTTACTGTTGATGGAGCAAGAGGGCTCATCTATCAGGGAGAAATTAACGCTAGATAGAGAGCTATGATTCTTTTAAATCTTGTCGCTGCTATACTCATAAGGCTTTCGCTTAGCGGAGCCTTATGGTGCTTTAAAGAATCTAAGATGAG
>JARBUM010000019.1 GCA_029239675.1 Pelosinus sp.
TGGACATAATAAATGTAAGTTCTTCCTATAGAGATTCCTCAAGATGTGCGAGACAATGCATTAGAAGTTAAACCGGCAGGTAAGGCAACTCCTAAAAAAGTGAAAAAGATGTTGCTATGACTTCGTTGTAAAAGATAAAAATATTTAAAACGCTATACGATAAAAATGCATGGTGAGGGAAGTGAACGGCTTCCTGTTAAGCAAACAGACAAAAAGCCATGGTCTTACATGTTCTCAGTTTTCAACCAATTTTGCTAAAACCAATTTGTTTGTCGACAACCCCGTCCCCTTGACACTTAGGCCGTTCAATTGCTGGGCGGTCTTTCTTTATAAATAGGAATCATTTTTTAAATTATAGAAACCAGGACATACTAAATTAAGGCTCACATTTGAAGGAGGTGCAATATGGCTGAAAATCACATAGATAAATGGTCAGAGATCAATAAATTTGTTCAAAAATTATCTGACGAGGATCGATTAAAATTATTCCAAGAACTGAAACGTTCCGGGTCAGTTGAAAATCCCATCCAGTATACTGAAACACACTTAGAAGGGGGCATAGAGGAATATCGTGAAGATGGAAAGAATTTGCTCTCAAAGGGTTTGAATGGTCGATGGACATAAAAAATAAATAATGTTACCTTAAACCATCCTAATTGAACTGCACCTTCAAATGTTAGACAGATAAGTCTAATATTTGAAGGTGCAGTTTTTATATGTCTATTTTTAAACTTGTATAAATGGCAACTACCTTATAATCGTTTTCTCCTTGCGTTTGGTAGTTGCTATTTTATTAGTTTAAATAAAGGAGTTAAAAACGATGTGGCGAAGTGCGCTGATTTTATTAGAGATAGGAAGCATGGAATTGAGAATTTGCTTACTCACCGTGAAGTGTGTGTTCATAGTGCTGGTGATATGCATAGTGATTGCAAGGTTAATGGTATTAGCAATGAGACATCGGTTGTTTATAAATTAGCCACAAGCCCAAAATTAAACATGCATTCTTTGTTGATTATTCATTGAATATCCATCTCTTGGAACATCACGCATATCGAATGTATTATCCTTTATTTCAATCTTATTAAGTTTTTTAACTGCTCCATAAGCCTCTTTTAATGAAAGAGTATCTCCTCTTCCTGAAATAACCCATAATGTTTTATATCCCTTAGGTATTGATAGAAGTTTATCTTCACCCTTGCCATCAGTAAAATACACTAACAAATTAATCTTTTTATTATTAGCATAGTCAAAAACCGGGGTAAATTTAGTGCTGCCTCTTATCTTCATTCGATCTTTTATATCCTTGACCGATTTGACTTTATATACACGTCTAATTTCACTATCACATTCTATAATCGTAATTTCATGATTAACATTTTTCACGATACCGAGCACTTCTTTAATGGCTTGATTAAATTCTTCATCACTAATGCTTCCGCTTATGTCAAGGGCAACAACAATTTTTGCTTTATGACTACTAAGCTGGCCTCTTAGATCGAATCGGTCAGGCTGCCTTCTATTTCTTCTTGTTATAGTCTTCTTTTTATTACTTTCAACAGTTCCCATTAACCTCTTAAGATATAAATTCCAAGGCAATTCAGCCTTACTATTTTTAAGTGATGATATCATACTTTCTAAAAAATCTGGAATAGTACCTTTTTGAGAATTATTAATCGACTTCTCCGTAAATTCTTTAAGCGTTTTTTCATCTATATCACTAGAATCTTCCCAAATGTCATGAGTTTTTTCAGGATCATAATCAATTTCTAGTTTTTCATCTTTATTACTATCATCCTCTGCGGCATCGTTATCTTCTTCTAGTAAATCTATGGCAGTTTGAATTTTCTCTGCATAATATTCAAAAGATTCAAATGGCAAGAGTTTTAAAGAATAATTTAAATTTACCCATTCTAAAGTTGTAGCATAGGGCGGCAGATGATCTAAATATGTATTTACGACTACATCCATTGCCATATTAACAGCTAATGTTCCATATTCAACCTTACATTCTTTTGCTCTTATTAAATGCATAGATACTATATGGAGTATTTCGTGTTTAATTGCACTTTCCATTTGTTTTATAGTAAGAGTTAAAAAAATGATGGGGTTAAAATAGATAATATATTTCGAGCCCTTAAAATTCACGGCAGTAGGACTGCTAATATCAAATCTTATTTCCCTTGACATTTGAAACAGAAAATATCCATAGAAATTATCTTTGTCTTCCATAAGACTTAAAGTAACTTTATCTACAAGGCTGAAAAATTCTTCTTTAAAATCTTTTGGTATATTTATTTTAGCATTATTATCTCTACGATTTGCTTTTAAAAAAATGGTAATAATTTTCTTTGCTTTTTCATAAAGCTCTTTTACAAGGGTTTCAAAATAAGTTTCCATATATTATCACCTTACTAAATTATAAGATTCAAAATAGGATTCTACAAAGGCTTCATTTTCTAGGGCAAGTTTGTATACCTCAGCATAACTATTTTTAATATCCTTCATGATTCCTATCATTAAATCTACAGGATAAATTTTTAAAAATTCAATCAGTCTGTCAATATAATAACCTGTGTCATAATCACCATTGTTTATATTTGCTTCTAAGTTTTTTAGAATATTCTTTGCGGATAGATAGAGTCTTGTATGACTTTCGCTTTTTACTTTTTCTATAACCGATGCAGGAAGAGAATCTCCTGAAAAAACATCTTCATAAGAGAGTAGTGGACTATAATCTGATTCAACAAAGCTGATGAACTCTTCAGCAATCAATTTCCCTACATTTCCTTTTATAACATTTAAAAACACAGATCTAGGTATTGAATCTTTTCTCTCTTTATATATTTTATAAATGCTAGAAATTCTTTCGTAGCTTCTTGGAGTTGCTCTTATATCATCGACCTTTGTTTTATGCAAGTATTCTGGAAAGGTTGAGATAAACTCTATAACCTTTTGCTCAATTCCGGCATCTATTGCCCAATCTAACCACTGCATATAATCAGGCTCCATGTGTAACCACACAAATCTATTTTCTTGCGCTACATCCATATCTACCACTTGATAATCAAAATCTGAACCATATTTATTAGAAGGATTCATGGCCGCTACTATTTTTACATCTTCATGTAGCTTGTATCCATTAATTTCTCTATTTAATATTAAATTCATAAGTTCCTGTTGTACCGTATGTTCACAACGATTGATCTCGTCGATAAATAAAAGAACTGTTTTTCCTTTCGATATTTCTTCATCAATTTCCCGTAGCTTATTATGAACGGCATATACGGTAGTTTTCTTTTCAACTTTATTTCCTTTATGATTAACTCTTGTATAAGATTCTATAGTGGGAAGACCGCCTATTTCACCTTCTTTAAGGAGATTCCCATCAATAACCATTAGACTCCAATTATTTATAGTAGCAATTTCCTTGGCTAACGCTGTTTTTCCAATTCCCGTTTCCCCAACTATTAAAGGAACTTCTCCAGTAACTAGTACTAAATCAACACTTTTTAATGTATCTATAAAATTCATAATATCTCCCACCTATTTTATCTTCAGCTTTTCATCTACCGCTATTTTTTTTGCCTTTTTACTTCCATATTTATAAATAAACATGATCTTGTCCATTGGCATAATGTCACTATTTTTGTCTAAAGTACTACAATTTAAATAATCTCTAACATATTTTTCTTCAACATCTTCATTTGATAATGCTTCCCTTACTACTTGTTCTAATTCACCTTTAGATAGTTCTATTTCTTTTATAACATATTTAATCACTAAAATATTTACTTTCAAAAATTCTAATATTTTATTTTTATCTAAATCAGATATAAGCCGAATAGCCCTCTCATCATTCTTGACAGCGATAAGCTTTGCATTATGTGTAGGTGAATTTATATACCTTAATGCATCATAACTTATTTTAACAGCCTCTTCTTGTACACGCTCAGAAGGTTCTTTGATAAACTTTATTGAATCGTAATTTTTTCTTACAGCTAATAATTGCAATTCCTCACTTGGATTAGTAACATATTTAATAGCCCATCCAGTCTGATTTATAGCTAATTTTATTAACATATCGGTTGGATTTTTAATATACCCTAAGTTAATCCATCCACCATTGATAGCTTTTATCATCATATCTTCTGTAGGGTTATTTATAAATTGAATCGCTCGAGTATTATTATCGATAGCTGATTCTTGCATCTGACTAGTTGGATTATCTATATACTTTAACGCAAGTCCATTTTTTTTAATAGCCAATAACTTCATCTCATCTGTAGGATTATTTATATATGCTATAGCATTAGGATTATTTTTTATCATTTCAATAAGCTTTGATTCGTCCATGATGTTACTTTCCTTTTGTCATTATTTTTTTATATGTAATTATTACCTATTATTTTTAAGTTAATCTTAATAGAATCATTATATCACTGTATAAAAAAAGGGGCTATAAATGCGACTGAAACAATAATTATTGACATACAAAAAAAGCCGCAGAATGTGTAATTCAGAATTATATAAGGAAATATCAAGTGTATAGAAGCCCTTAATCACTATGGAGTTGTAGCTTTGTAGTGATTTTCTCTTTACCTATGCTTATTAATAGCTTTGTCAGTAATATGTGATTATCATACAGGATGAGAAGTAGGAGTAGTCTAAGGGGGGCACATTAGAGTGTATAAAAACACAAGGAGAATGACCATGGAGATTTATCGAAACGAACAGGGAGAGATAACTTGCGATGCGCTGGATTCAGATACTACCGTTTCTGACCTAGTTCATGCTGTCCTGCGATTTTGCCATGCTCATGTTGACTGCACTACCTGTACAGAAACGTGTTGTTCTGGATTAACCGTTTATCCAGACCATGTATTTCTAAAGAATCTACTGTCTATTTTGCATCATACGATTTGTGATCAGGATCTTGCCGATTTACCTTGGCGGATCATGAGGTTTGACGAAGTGATGCGAAAATGGTTCTTGATCCAAAAGGCGGATGGTAGTTGCAAGTTCCTATCGCAGAAGGGAAGGTGTCTTCTTTACGAAGCTCGGCCACTTGTGTGCAGGATGCACGTATGTGGAACTATTGAACCTGTTTTTAAGAAAATGAAAAATGATATATACTCCGCTTATCAGAATGCTCTAGGATTAGAGATGGAGCGAATCCTAAATGGAGGGATGCTGCAAGCCATGAAAGGCCCAGGGACTGTAAATCCTTTGTCTCTTATGGATACCTACGAGGTACGGGTGGCCGATATCTTGGATTGGACTAGAAAAGGTATGTTCATTTAGGAAGAGTTCTGCTACATTATGTATGAATGCAGCAGAACTCTTGCGTTGTACGGAAACTAGGGAAAGAAATTGAAAAACTCCTAAATAGAAGGATATTTCAGCAATAAAAGTGAACTATAAAAAAGAGGTAAGTAAGGTGAATCGAGGTAAATAACAATGAAAATTCGTTTAGCTTCTCCGATAACTACAGATTCTGTTGTGGATGGCAAAGGCTTGAGAACGGTAATCTGGTGTCAGGGGTGTACTCATAACTGTCAGGGCTGCCATAATGCTGATACCCAAGACATGAGTGGTGGTTTTGAGCAAGAAATTGATGATTTGGTACAAGCGATTATAGCTGTGCAGTTGCAGTCAGGGGTAACTTTTTCAGGTGGTGAGCCTATGTTGCAACCAGTCAGTTGTACTGCTGTTGCCCAGCAGCTAAAAAAGAGAGGTATTAACATTTGGTGTTATACTGGTTTTACCTTTGAGGAATTACTGAATAAGCCTGATTGTCTAACATTCTTGCAATCCATTGATGTACTGATAGATGGGAAATTTGAATTGGCATTGAAAAGCTATGATCTATTATTTAAAGGTTCAGCTAATCAACGGATTATTGATGTGCCTGAAAGTTTAAAACAAAATAAAGTGGTATTGTATGAACCTTTGTCTTAAGAAAGAGATAATTGCAACACCAAAACAGGGACGAACATATTTGGATGTTTCGTCCCTGTTTTGAGAATCAGCAAGTATAAGCTGTGATTGTCACTACGATTGATAATGGATATAAGAAAAATAGTAAATGGATTTAATAATTCAAAATAATCTTGAAATATTAAATTGAGATGCTATAATACAATTATAAATGTATATACAACATGTCAACATGATGACATTATAAATTTGTAAAGTAAAAAGGTGGTAACCATGAAGAAAGTTGATAAAGATTCACCGATACCTTTGTATTATCAATTGAAAAATATTATTTCTGAAATGATAGAGAATGAAGAATTAGCAGCAGATGAAGTAGTGCCCACAGAACGAGAATTGTGCGAATTTCATGGAATTAGCCGAATGACTGCTAATAAGGCTATCGCAAGTTTGGTAAATGAGGGTTTGTTATATCGAGAAAGGGGTAAGGGGACCTTTGTTGTCAAGAACAAAGAGAAGCATCCATTACATAATTTATTAGGCTTTACAGAAGATATGCAGCGACGTGGCATGAGCATTCAGACGAAAATCATTTCCTTTCAACGCAAACCTGCGACGAAGAAACTGCAACATGATCTGTTGTTAGGAGAGGAAGAGGACGTATTCGAAATTACGAGATTACGTTCTGTTAATGAGGAACCATATGCTATTGAGACAGCATATTTACCAACGGCACTTTGTGAAGGGCTAACGGCTGACATTTTAGAGAATAACTCTTTATATACTATTTTAGAAAAACAGTTTGGTTTGCAGATTGAGTACGCAAATCAAACAATTGAGCCTGTATTGGTGAATGATTATGAGAGTCAAATGTTGCAGGTAAAACAAAAGACCTTAGCGTTGATGTTCTCGCGATTGACTTATACTAAAAAGAATATTCCTTTTGAGGTGACAAAGTCCATTTATCGTAGTGATCGTTATAAATTTGAGATTACCTTAAAGCGTTAACAGATCTTTGTAAAGTGTATATGGGACAAATTTCAAGATGACATATCAATAGCACTAATTCGGCATTCTTTTATTTTTTAGGAAGTACTATAGAGTTTTATTTTTGTCGCGTCATTTTGTAGTTTGTAATATATAAATAAAGAATAGGGGGTTTTAACTGTGGGAAATTGGTTTGGAAAGCTACAAAAGATCGGTAAGGCACTGATGCTGCCAGTGGCAGTATTACCAGCCGCGGCTTTGTTGCTGCGCTTTGGTGCACCAGATGTTCTTGATATTCCTTTTGTTATGAAAGCTGGTGCGGCTATTTTTGACAACCTAGCATTATTATTTGCTATGGGTATTGCTATTGGTCTATCTCATGATAATGGAGGAGCATCAGGTTTATCAGGTGCTATTGGTTATTTGGTGCTTACGAACGGTGTTAAAACAATTAATCCTGATTTAAATATGAGTGTACTTGGTGGTATTTTAAGTGGTCTGGTAGCAGGGTACTTGTATAATAAATTCTATAATATCAAACTTCCTGATTTCTTAGGATTCTTTGCAGGGAGACGCTTTGTGCCTATTGTGACGGCAGCGGCAGCCATTGTTATGGCAGGTATTTTTGGGGTTATTTGGGCACCTATTCAAGGCGTTATTCATAGCATTGGTGAATGGATTATTGGTGCTGGGGCATTCGGATTATTTATTTTTGGTATATTCAATCGCTTATTAATTCCCTTTGGGCTTCATCACATTTTAAATAGCTTTGTATGGTTTGTTTTTGGTAGCTATACAGATGCCACTGGTAAAGTGGTAACAGGTGACTTGAACCGCTTTTTTGCTGGAGATCCTTCGGCAGGTGGTTTCATGGCTGGATTCTATCTGATCTTTATGTTTGCTTTACCAGGAGCAGCACTGGCTATTTATACATGTGCCAAACCTGAGAATCGTAAGAAAATTGGTGGTGCCTTATTATCAGTAGGATTTACTGCGTTCTTAACCGGTATTACAGAACCTATTGAATTTATGTTCATGTTTTTAGCTCCTATGTTGTATTTTTTACATGCGATCATGACAGGCTTAGCAATGGCTTTAGTAAGTAATATGGGAATTTTACATGGCTTTGGTTTTTCTGCTGGCCTGATTGATTATTTGCTGAACTGGGGTTTGGCAACGAAACCAGTTTTACTTATTCCTCTTGGTTTAGGTTTTGCTGCGCTGTATTATGTAGTATTTGTCTGGGCTATAAAACAATTTAATATTCCGACTCCCGGCCGTTTTGATGATGAAGTAGAAAATTCTAAGTTAGACAATGTGGATAATAGCGTTTTTTCTATTAATCTAATGGAAAAACTGGGCGGGGTACAAAATATAGAGGCAGTAGATTCGTGTATTACTCGTTTGCGCTTAACGGTAAAAAATGCTGCTCTCTTGAATGAGAATGATATTAAAGCTTTAGGAGCAGCGGGAGTTATAAAAAGCGGTAATAGTGTTCAAATCATTGTAGGTACAAAAGCCGAAATGATTGCTGATGAAATGAAAAAGTTATTAGTAGAAGGGAAAAGTAGCGTTAAGAAAGATATAAATAATACTTCTACAACTAATTTTTAAAAGGGTGTAGATGAAATTGAAAGTTGGAGATAGGGAATGCTTTCCTATCTCCGAAGTTCAATTTCTTTTTGTCGATGGTAAAGTCTTCTTTGCGGGAGGTGCGTATGGAACAATGGAATCGAGATACCATTCATATTGATGAAGTTTCTACAATTGAGATGGTAAATATGTTTAATCGAGAAGATCAAAAAGTGGCTACTGCTGTAGGAAAATGCAATGAGGTCATTAGTGCTGCCATAGATCTAATTGTGGAAAATATGAAAAGGGGCGGGAGACTGTTTTATATTGGTAGTGGCTCAGGGGGAAAACTAGGAGTCTTGGATGCCACAGAATGTCCACCAACTTTTGGGACGGATGATAATACGGTTATTGGGCTCATCTCGGGAGGGGATGCAGCTTTATCAGGCTGGCGAGAAGATACAGAGGATGATGAAGAGCTAGCAATACAAGATCTAGTGTCAAAGTGTTTTGGGGCTCAGGATGTGTTAGTAGCGATTAGTGCTAGCGGTAATACTCCCTATGTATTGTCTGCTGCTCGTTATGCCAAAGGACTAGGCAGTAAGACAATTGGGATTTGTTGTTCCTTATCTGGACAATTAGAAAGTTTGGTTGATGTGTGTGTGGTAGTTGATGTGGGGGCAGAAGTGATTATGGGGTCTACTCGCCTAAAGGCTGGTACGGCACAAAAGATGGTATTAAACATGTTATCTTCTTGTTCTATGATAAAACTGGGGAAAACCTATCACAATTTTATGGTGGATGTTAGGCCGATAAATCGTAAGCTAAAACAGCGAGTTTTGGATATGATTACCCTTGCTACAGGAAAAGGAGAAACGTTTGCTTTGCAGGCTTTAGAGAAGGCCAAAGGTAATGTGAAAATTGCTATTCTCATGCTAACTTTGAATCTAAATGCCATTGCAGCTGGTGCACTCTTAAAGAAACACAATGGATATCTAAAAAAGGCAATAAAGGATGAGCCATGATGAAAGCTATTATTAATTCAAAAATTATCACTTGGCCGGAAATTTTGCATAATCATGCAGTTCTATTTGAGGATAAAATTCTTGGCATTGTCCCGCAAGAACAATTGGGAAAGTTTCAAATTGATGAACAGATTGATGCTGAGGGGAAGTACTTATCTCCTGGATTTATTGATATTCATGTACATGGTTGTAATGGTTTTGACACGATGGATGAGGATGAGAAGGCCCTTGCTGCTATTAGTAAAGGTATCTTACAAACAGGTGTTACCTCTTTTCTGCCAACCACGATGACCATGTCCTTTGATAGGATCTGGCATTCTATGGAGCAGATTCGCCAATCTATGGGTAAAAGCGGTGGTGCAGAGGTGTTGGGGTGTCATATGGAAGGCCCTTTTATACATGAAGATTATAAGGGAGCCCAAGACAAAAAATACATTATTGGCCCTGATATTACGAAGATAGAATCCTATCTTGATTGTATTAAGATCATCACTATTGCTCCTGAAGTGGCAGAGAGTAGAGCGTTCATTGAGGCATGTGTCCAAAGAGGAATTGTAGTATCGATTGGGCATAGTAGTGCGACCTATGAACAAGCGATGGAGGCCATTGGAGCAGGGGTATCGCAGATGACTCATACCTTTAATGCATTACCTCCCTTACACCACCGTTTTCCGGGTGCTATAGGGGCAGCCATGGATGGTGAGATTACTTGTGAACTGATTGTTGACAATCTCCATGTTCACCCCGCCATGCAACGGATATTGCTAAAGGTAAAAGGTTTAGAAAAAATTATTCTGATTACGGACGCTATGCGAGCGAGTCTTTTAGGAGAAGGGGAATATGACTTAGGTGGACAGAATGTAATCGTGAAAAAAGGAGAGGCTCACTTACCAAATGGAGTGATTGCTGGTAGTGTATTGTCTCTTAATAAAGCGGTATACAATTTCATGGAAAATACAGGTCTTGATTTGGTAAGTGCTATCCAATTAGTTACCCTTAATCCCGCAAAGCAAATAAAGGTGGACCACAATAAGGGAAGTATAGAGGTTGGCAAAGACGCTGATTTGGTACTATGTAATGATGAGCTAGAGATTTTTGCTACTTATGTAAAAGGTAATCTATTATTCAGGAGGTAGGGCAGTGCGTATCGTAATAGCGAAGGACTATAAAGATATGAGTGCACGAGCCGCAAGAATTGTGGCTGGTCAAATTTATTTAAAACCGAATAGCATATTAGGGCTAGCGACAGGAAGCACTCCGCTCTTGATGTATAAGGAATTAATTAGAGTCCATAAGGAAGTTGGTTTAGATTTATCTGAAATTGTAACTTTTAACTTAGATGAATATTTAGGGTTACCTAAGGAAGATCAACAAAGTTATCATTACTACATGTTTCATCATTTTTTTAATCATATTAATATTAAAAAGAAAAATATTTTTATTCCTGATGGTATGGTGCAAGATGTCGGACAGGAATGCAAAAATTATGATGAAAATATTAAAGAAATGGGTGGTATTGATCTACAAGTATTGGGCATTGGCAATAACGGACATATTGGCTTCAATGAACCTGATATCAAGTTTGAGGCTACCACTCATAAAGTCAAATTAGATGATGAGACGATTCACGCTAATGCCCGATTTTTTGCGACTATTGAAGAAGTACCACGCTTTGCGATCAGTATGGGCATTAAGACAATTATGCATGCTAAGAAGGTTTTACTACTTGTCAGTGGTGAAAATAAGGCAGAAGTGCTTTATCATGCTCTCTATGGTGGGATCACCCCCGAAATACCAGCTTCGATTTTACAGCTACATCAAGATGTTACGGTGATTGTAGAGGAAAGCGCGGCTCACTTGTTACAGCAGAAGTCGTAAAATAATATATTTTAGGATGGTAAAACTATGTTTCATTTATTTCAGCGAAAAAAAGAATGGTTATATTTATTTGCACCGATAAAAGGGAAGGTGGTGGATATCACCGCCGTGCCTGATGTTGTTTTCTCTAACAAAATGTTAGGAGATGGTGTAGGCATTGAACCGGAAGGGAATATCATTACTGCACCATGTGATGGTAGAATCATATTGGTCGCTAAGACTTTGCATGCAGTAGCGATAGAAGCCCAAGGAGTAGAAATATTAATTCATATAGGTATTGATACTGTCATGCTGGAGGGGCAAGGATTTACTGCTCACGTTGGTGCAGGTGATATCGTAAAAAGAGGCGATGCTTTAATTACCTTTGACAGGGAATATATTAGTCAACAGGGTAAGCTACTAATTACGCCAGTTGTTATTACTAATATGGATAATAAAGTGAATGCGTTAGAAAAAATGTTGGGAAGTAATGATGGAATGATCATGGGGATAGAAGTAAAAAAATAAACCAATAATAAGCCTAACAATAGCTAGAGCCTCTCTAATTAGAGAGGCTCTAGCTATTGTTAGGACAGAATATGTACAAAATATTAGACAGCCTGTATACATATATGGACGGATTTTTCGAAATAAACTGTCTATTGAGAGAGCAAAAATGCTAAAGATTAGAAAAGTAAAATCAATAGGATACTATGGACAGAGGGTTTGAGGATGAATTTAAATCCAGCTGTTTTTCATACTGTCTATTGGCATAAGAATTGCATAAGTAATAGGTAAAGATAGCTTAGTAAGGAGAGTCGATAATAATGGCTAAGGTAATTAGTGCATTGGAAGCTGCAAAGCTAGTAGAAAGTGGTGCTACAGTTGGTATTACTGGATTTGTTGGTATTGGGCATGCTGAAGCGTTGAGCATAGCTGTGGAAGAAAGATTCTTAGAGGAAGGTGCACCTAAGAACTTAACGCTCATGTATTGTGCTGGCCAAGGAGACGGTAAGGATCGTGGCCTTAATCACTTTGGGCATGAGGGTATGGTTAAAAGAGTTGTCGGCGGCCACTGGAATTTGGCTCCCAAGCTAGGTAAACTAGCAGTAGAAAATAAAATTGAAGCCTATAACTTGCCCCAAGGAACTTTGGCCCAGTGGCTTCGTAATATTGCAGGGCGCAAACCTGGTATCATTACCAAGGTTGGCCTAGATACTTTTGTTGATCCACGAGTGGAAGGTGGCAAAATTAGTGATATAACCAAAGAAGATTTGGTAGAAGTTATTGAACTTGGTGGTGAAGAATGGTTATGGTATAAACCTTACCCTATTCACGTAGCCTTAATACGGGGAACTAGTGCTGATGAGCGAGGTAATATTAGCATTGAGCGGGAAGCTGCTTTGGTAGAAATACTAGCTATGGCCCAGGCTGCTAAAGCTTCTGGTGGTATTGTTATTGCTCAGGTTGAACGCATGGTGGCCAATGGTAGCATGAATCCCTTCGAGGTAAAAGTTCCTGGCATTGTAGTGGATTATGTTGTAGTGGCTGAAGATTCCAAGAATCACATGCAAACTTTTGGCGAACAATACAATCCTGCATATTCAGGTGAAGTTCGTGTTCCCCTATCAGCAATTAAGCCAGCGCCTCTTGATGAACGCAAGGTCGTTGCTCGACGGGCAGCAATGGAACTTACTGATAACTCTGTAGTAAACCTTGGTATCGGTATGCCTGAAGTTATCTCGATGGTAGCCAATGAAGAAGGTATTGGCGACAAGATGACCCTTACTGTTGAGGTTGGCCCAGTTGGTGGTGTGCCTGCAGGCGGATTAAGCTTCGGTGCAGCTACTAATGCAGAAGCGATTTTAGATCAACCTTCTCAATTTGATTTCTACGATGGTGGCGGTGTAGATTTGGCTTATCTCGGCCTCGCAGAAACAGATCAAGATGGTAATATCAATGTAAGTAAATTTAAAGGCCGGGTAGCTGGTTGTGGTGGTTTTATTAATATTACACAAAACGCCAAGCGCGTAGTGTTTTGTGGCACATTTACGGCTGGCGGCCTTAAGGTTGCAGTTGCTGATGGCAAATTAACAATCCTGACTGAGGGCAAAGCTAAAAAATTCCTAACAAAGGTTGAACAAATCACCTTTAGTGGTAAGTATGCGCAAAAAGTACATCAGCCAGTGCTTTATATTACAGAGCGGGCAGTTTTTGAATTGACTAGTGAAGGTATGATGTTGACAGAAATTGCACCAGGTATTGACTTAGAAAAAGATATTTTAGCATTGATGGATTTTAAACCAATTATCTCGCCAAATCTTAAAACAATGGATGCACGTATTTTTCATAACGAATTGATGGGCTTAAAATAAATTTTAATTTCAAAGAGGATGGTGTAAATAATGAGAGAAGTAGTAATTGTAAGTGCAGTAAGAACTGCTGTTGGTAGTTTTAATGGATCATTATCTCCTTTTTCTGCAGTAGAATTAGGTAGCATGGTGATCAAAGAGGCTATCGTAAGAGCTGGCATAGAAAAAGAGAATATTGATGAAGTTATTTTCGGTAATGTATTGCAAGCAGGTTTGGGACAGAATCCAGCTCGACAAGCTGCGATAAAAGCTGGTATTCCAATGGAAGTACCTTCTTACACAGTGAATAAAGTATGTGGTTCAGGTTTAAAAACAGTGAACTTAGCAGCACAAGCAATTATGTCTGGCGATGCTGATATTGTTGTTGCTGGTGGTATGGAAAGTATGACAAATGCACCTTACGTTCTTGATAGCAAAGTGCGTCAAGGTTTACGTATGGGACATTCAGAAGTAAAAGATGTTATGATCCAAGATGGTTTGTGGTGTGCATTTAATGATTATCATATGGGTATCACAGCTGAAAATGTTGCAGAAAAATTCGGAATTACTCGTGAAGCACAAGATCAACTAGCTTTCTCTTCCCAGAAAAAAGCAGTTCAGGCAATTGAAAGTGGAGCATTTGCGAAAGAAATATTGCCAGTCACGATCAAAGGTAGAAAAGGCGATACTATTTTTGCTACAGATGAATATCCTAAGAGTGATGCAATGCTTGAGAAATTACAAGCATTACGCACTGCCTTTAAAAAAGATGGTACCGTTACTGCGGGTAACGCTTCTGGTATTAATGACGGAGCAGCTGCTCTGGTATTAATGTCTGCTGATAAAGCAAAAGAATTAGGACTCAAACCTATGGCACGCATTCGTGGTTTTGCTGCAGCGGGTGTTGACCCAAGTATTATGGGAATTGGTCCAGTACCAGCTGCACGTAAAGCGTTGACTAAAGCAGGTCTGACAGTTGCTGATCTTGATCTGATTGAGGCTAATGAAGCTTTTGCCGCTCAATTTTTGGCAGTAGGTAAAGAACTTGGTTTTGACCAAGAAAAAGTGAATGTAAATGGTGGCGCCATCGCTATTGGTCATCCTATTGGCGCAAGTGGAGCACGTATTTTAGTTACCTTGTTGCATGCTATGGAAGCTAGAGATGCTAAGATCGGTTTAGCAACTTTATGTATCGGTGGCGGCCAAGGTGTAGCAACTATTGTGGAACGTATCTAAGACGTCGTAATCCAGCCCCAATATAGTGTCAATAGATAAGCTATTGACACTATATTATAAGATATATGTGACATTTTTCACAAAAAAGAGGGAGGCTATCAATATGCAATTTCAATTAACGGAAGATCAACAAATGGTCCAAAAATTAGCGCGCGATTTTGCAGAGAAAAGATTAGCACCAAGTGTAGCAGAACGAGATGAAAAGGAAGAATTTTCTCGTGAGCTGGCTAACGAAATGGGAGAAATGGGTTTAACAGGTATTTGTTTTCCGGAAAGCTACGGCGGGGCTGAAGGTGATGTGTTAAGTTACATCCTAGCTGTGGAAGAGTTATCTAAGATTGACGATGGCATTGGTATTACTTTGTCTGCCACCGTATCCTTGTGCGCATGGCCGATTTATGCTTATGGTACAGAGGAACAAAAACAAAAATATTTAGTTCCATTGGTAGAAGGCGAAAAACTAGGAGCATTTGGTTTGACTGAGCCGAATGCAGGAACAGATGCTGCTGCTCAGCAGACAGTAGCCGTGGCTGATGGTGATGATTATATTCTCAATGGTAGTAAAATCTTTATTACTAATGGTGGGGAAGCAGAAACCTACGTGGTATTTGCCATGACCGACAAATCCAAAGGTACAAAGGGTATTACAGCATTTATTGTTGAGAAGGATATGCCTGGCTTTAGCTTTGGTAAGAAAGAACATAAAATGGGTATACATACGTCTTTAACCAATGAATTAGTCTTCCAAAATGTTCGTTTGCCGAAAGAAAATATGTTAGGCAAAGTCGGTGAAGGCTTTAAGATTGCTATGAGTACCTTAGATGGTGGTCGTATTGGCGTAGCTGCACAAGCTTTAGGTATTGCCCAAGGAGCCCTTGATCATGCTATTAAGTACTCGAAAGAAAGAGTACAATTTGGCAAACCCATTGCACAAAATCAAGCATTAGCATTTATGATGGCTGATATGGCGACTAAAATTGATGCTGCTCGTCTTTTGGTTTATCGTGCGGCTTATCTAAAAGATCAAGGCCTGCCTTATTCCAAGGAAGCTGCAATGGCAAAGCTATATGCCTCTGATATTGCTATGGAAGTGACGACAGATGCGGTACAAATTTTTGGTGGATATGGCTATAGCCGAGAATATCCAGTAGAACGTTTGATGCGCAATGCAAAAATCACGCAAATATATGAAGGCACTAATCAAGTACAGCGAATGGTTATTTCTGGATCTATATTGAAATAATTAGAAATATAAACTTTTTTGTAGGATTCCTTCTGAGGATGTAAAAGTTTATGTGGATAAAACAGGGGGACTTATTTATGGACATAGTAGTTTGTGTCAAGCAAGTACCGGATACTACGGAAGTAAGGATTGACCCGGAAACAAATACCCTTATTCGCCAAGGTGTACCAAGTATTGTGAATCCATTTGATAAGAATGCATTGGAAGCCGCATTGCAGCTTAGAGAAAAACATGGTGGTAAGGTTACTGTCCTTTCTATGGGCCCCTTGCAGACTAAAGAGGCACTAAAAGAATGTTTGGCCATGGGGGCTGATGAAGCCATCCTCATGAGTGATCGTGCTTTTGGCGGTTCTGATACCTTGGCTACCAGCCATGCATTAGCAGCTGGTATTCGGAAAATGGGCAAGGTGGACATTATTCTTTGTGGTAAACAAGCCATTGATGGTGATACGGCTCAAGTCGGGCCTGAAATCGCCGAACATTTAGATATTACTCAGGTTACATATGTGTCAAAAATCAATACAGTAGACGAGCAAATGATTTGTGTAGAACGGGAACACGAAGAAGGCTATGAGGTAATCCAAGCGCAAATGCCTGTATTGCTGACCGTTGTTAAGTCCATTAATGAACCTCGGTATCCTACAGTAAAAGGCACGATGAAAGCAAACCGTAAAGAAATACCTGTTTGGACAGTAGATGATGTACAGGTAGATCGGGATGCTCTTGGACTCAAAGGCTCACCAACCCAAGTGCGTCGAATTTTTACCCCTGAACGTCGTGTGCAGGGTGAAATCATGGAAGCCGATACGGCAAAAGAAGCCGCAGCAATGCTTGTGAAACGACTAGTAGAAGTAAAAATTATCTAGGTAGGGGGTGAAAAAATGGCTGTAAAAGTGAAACCAGAAGAGTGTATTGGCTGTACTGCTTGTGTAGGCGCCTGTCCCTTTGGAGCGATTGTGATGGAAGAAGGCAAAGCCTTTATTACAGATGCTTGTACTGCTTGTGGTGCTTGTATTGATGTCTGTCCTGTTGGCGCGATTATTCGTGAAGAAGAAGAAAAGAACATAGCAATGAATAAAGAGGACTATAAAGGTGTTTGGGTCTATATTGAGCAAGTTGGCGGGCAAGCGCGTAATGTAGGGTATGAATTGCTTAATGAAGGACGCAAACTGGCTGATGCTATGGGGCAAGAATTATCTGGGGTACTTATTGGTGATAAAGTTGACGAGCTTACCAAAGAGATCTTTGCTCGGGGTGCTGATAAAATATACTTGGTAGAAGGCAAAGAATTTACTCATTACAGTACAGATGCCTATACCATAACACTTACTGATCTCATTCAAACGTATAAGCCTGCTGTTATTTTGATGGGGGCAACCAATGATGGAAGAGATTTAGGACCTAGAGTAGCTTGTCGAGTCGGTACTGGCTTGACTGCCGATTGTACGAATCTTGGGATTGACGAAAAGACTGGTTTGGTAGCTTGGACTCGTCCTGCATTTGGCGGCAATATTATGGCAACGATTCTTTGTCCTGATCATCGTCCGCAAATGGGTACCATACGTCCGAATGTTTTTAAACGCTCAGCACCAGATTATTCAAGAACTGGTGAGATCATTAACGTGGCTAGTAAGGTACAAATGTCAGATATTCGCACTAAATTACTTGATCTCATCCGCGTAGGCACAGAGTCGGTCAATTTGGAAGAAGCTGAAATTATCGTATCTGGTGGTCGAGGTCTTACTAAGCCTGAAAGCTTTGCTTTGATTGAAGAGCTAGCTAATGTGTTAGGAGGAGCCGTAGGTGCTTCTCGGGCAGCGGTTGATGCTGGCTGGAAGCCTGCACTATATCAGGTAGGTCAGACTGGGAAAACCGTTGGGCCTAAAGTATATTTTGCTTGTGGTATTTCCGGTGCCATACAGCATGTAGCTGGGATGTCATCATCTGATATTGTTATTGCTATTAATAAAGATCCGGATGCGCCTATCTTCAAGATCGCTAATTATGGCATTGTTGGTGACGTGATGGAAGTGATTCCTGCTTTAATTGATGAAATCAAAAAAATTAAAGCTGCTGGTTAGATTACCAACGAAACTTGACTTGAAAAGTGATTGAACCGCAGAAGTGCAGAGAACACAGAGGGTATTTAAAGTGCCTCTTGGCGTCCTCTGCGTCTTTGCGGTTTAAAAGGTTCTATATTTTAAAATTGTATTTAATATTGGGGAGGTTTTTGGGATGGAGATTAAACGCGTATTAGTTATTGGCGCAGGACAAATGGGGAGCGGTATTGCTCAAGTTATGGCACAAGGTGGTTTGGATGTAGTATTGCGCGACATTAAAGAAGAGTTTGTGCAAAAAGGTATTAAAGGAATTGAAAAAAACTTAGCCCGTGCAGTAGAAAAGAATAAAATGACTGCTGAAGATAAAGATGCTACATTGAAACGTATTTGTGGAGTAGTAGAATTGGATGCTGCATCTTGTAATGTAGATCTTGTTATTGAAGCTGCTGTAGAAAACATGGATATTAAGCGGGACATTTTCCAGACGTTAGATAGATTGTGCCCAGCTCACACTATTTTGGGAACCAATACTTCCTCCTTGCCTGTTACTGCTGTGGGGGCGACCACGAAGCGTGCAGACAAAGTAATTGGTATGCATTTCTTTAATCCAGCGCCAGTCATGAAATTGGTTGAAGTCATTAATGGTCTGGCAACCAGTGAGGAAACCTTTGCTAGTGTAAAAGCCCTTGCAGAACAATTGGGTAAAACACCAGTAAAAGTTGCTGATTTCCCTGGTTTCATCGGTAACCGTATTATGATCCCTATGATTAACGAAGCGATATTTACTTTAATGGAAGGGGTAGCCAGTGCAGAGGATATTGATAATGTAGCAAAAATGGGTTTTAATCATCCAATGGGACCATTAGCATTATCTGACTTAATTGGTAATGATACTGTACTTTATATTATGGAAGTGCTACATGAAGGCTATGGCGATCCGAAGTATCGTCCATGCCCATTATTGAAGAAAATGGTACAAGCAGGTTATTTGGGACGCAAATCTGGTAAAGGCTTTTATGATTACAGCTTAAAATAAAGAAGAATTAGTTAAAATAGAAGGTAGGCTTATGCGAATCTGAATCAGTTTCGCATAAGCCTTAGTCATTGTTACTTGTGAGTATATGAATTTAAAAAGCAGAACGGGAGTGTGTTTTTTATGAGTCAATATACTAATCTTTTATTTGAAACAAAGGACAATATTGGTTTTATTACGTTATATAGACCTAGAAGTTTGAATGCTCTTAATACTGAACTTTTACAGGAACTAAGTAACTTGTTAGATCGGATCGATCAAGATAAATCAGTAAAAGTAGTTATTATTACTGGTAGTGGTGAAAAAGCTTTTGTTGCCGGGGCTGACATAGTTGAGATGCAAGGCTTGACTGCGATAGAAGGCCGCAATTTTGGAAAAATTGCACAAGCAACGTTCAATAAGCTTGAAAATTTGTCACAGCCAGTGATTGCAGCTGTCAATGGCTTTGCTTTAGGCGGTGGTTGTGAATTAGCGATGGCTTGTGATATTCGTATTGCTTCTGAAAAGGCTAAGTTTGGCCAGCCAGAAGTTTCTTTAGGTATTACCCCTGGTTTTGGTGGTACACAACGGTTGCCAAGGTTAATTGGTAAAGGAAGAGCTAAAGAGCTAATTTATACTGGTGATATGATTGATGCTGGAGAGGCGTATCGTATGGGATTAGTTAATAAAGTAGTAGCGCCAGAGGACCTGATTAACGCGGCTCAAGGAATGGCAGAGAAAATAATTTCTCGGGCTTCCATCGCTGTACAGTTATCAAAAGCTGCTGTTAATGAAGGTCTAAATATGGACCTTGCATCAGGTATAGCTTACGAGGCAGAAGTATTTGGTTTATGCTTTGCCACTGAGGATCAAAAAGAAGGCATGACTGCATTTTTAGAAAAAAGGCAGGCAAGTTTTTCTGGCAAATAGTAAATTTTAGCTATAGATAAAGAAGACTTGATTCAGGTGGAGTTTTAAATCCATCTGAATCTTAGTGGCACTTATTCAAGGACTTGGTCGTCGGATAATCTTTTAGAGTGAACCTCTTTCAGGTGCATGCAGTAAACACATGTACCAAATGGAAGAGGTTTCTCTAAAAAGATGTGCGTATCTATTACTTTAGATAGAGGTAAAAGGGATTGTTTTTTGATAAAATAAATAAATTAAGGTAAAAGGAGGCTGGAAATGAAGATTGGTCAGAAGATTTCATTGTCCTTAGCAATTATTTTAGGTTTAATCCTTATTATGGGAATTTTTTCTCTATGGTCTTCTAATAAGATAAAAGATGGTGTTGGTGATATACAATCTAGTAATGCCAGAGCGATTATTTCAGCAAAGGCTGAGAATGAATATACCGGTGCTGTATTGGAGATTCGACGTTACATAGCAGATGGAGATGAAAAGTATAGTAAGAATTTTGAGGATAAACTAGTAGCAGTTATTGAATTGGAAAAAGAACTTCTTCGTTTGACGCCCCAGGCTAAGAGAGGCGATGTAGAAAAGCTACTTGACGATACTGAAAAATATAAAAATGGTGTAGTCACAAGATTGATTCCGGTATTACGAGAGCAATATAAGGAAAAAACAGCTGGAAATCAAGAAAAGGCAAATGCACTTTCTCAAAGCAGCGGTGCCATTACTCGTGAATTGACGCCATTTGCCCAAGCGATACAAAAGGCCCTCCATACCAGTGTAGAGGTTAACTCCAATGATGCCATTGCAGAAGTAACCCAAGTGAATCAAAAAGTGGCAAGTAGTATTTACACAGCAGTCGTATTAAGCGTGCTTGCATTAGCCTTTGGTGTGATACTAAGTATTTATTTAACCAAGCAGATTACTACACCTATCAGTAGAATTACTAATGATATAGATCACATGGCAGCGGGTGATTTTACAGGCAAGGATGATCCAGGGCTCAAAGCCAGAAGTGATGAATTTGGACATGTAGCAGCCTCACTTTCCGAAATGAAGATGAATTTGAAGGCATTGATTTTAAATGTACAAGAAAAGACAGAGTTGCTTTCCAATTATTCAGAGGAATTGTATGTTAGTGCAGAACAGTCTGCCCAGGCATCTGGTCAGGTAGCAGAATCGATTATGAGTGTAGTTGCAGGAACAGATAAACAAGCAAAATCTGTACATACTACTTTAGAAGTGGTGGAAAAATCTGCAACGGATTCTAGAATGGTAGCAGATAATGCAAAGAATACAGTTACTACATCTAATGCAACTACTGCAGCAGCAGTAGAGGGGGAAAAGTTAATACTTTCTGCCCAACGTCAGATGAATAGTATCGAAAGCACAGTAGGAAGTTCAGCGCAGATTGTAGAGAAATTGGGTGAACGTTCTAAGCATATAGGACAAATCGTAGACACGATTACAGGAATCGCTGGACAAACTAATCTTTTAGCACTAAATGCTGCTATTGAAGCGGCTCGTGCAGGGGAGCAAGGTCGAGGTTTTGCTGTAGTTGCAGAAGAAGTACGGAAGTTGGCAGAACAATCGGAAGATGCTGCTAAGATGATTGCCCAATTAATTGGAGAAATTCAATCTGAAACAGATCAGGCAGTTGTGGCTATGCATAGTGGCACAGAAGAAGTTCGACTTGGCGGTAAAGTAGTGGCAGATGCTGGGATAGCCTTTCAGAACATTATACAACTTGTTAAAGAAATTACCACAGAGGTAACGGAAATCGCTAAATCTGGGGAAGAAGCATTAGCCAATAGTCAGGAGATCGTTGGAATCGTTCGTGGAATCAACGAAGTCACACAAGATACTGCAGCGCAAACCCAGACGGTTTCAGCGGCTACAGAGGAACAGACAGCATCTATGGAAGAAATCGCAGCTACTAGTCGCAGCCTTACTAATATGGCTGAAGAATTGCAACAGGCAGTACATAAATTTAAGGTGTAAATAAAAGATAAAACGTTTTGAAACACAAAGACGCAAAGCCGCTTACGCGGACACAAAGAACACAAAGGGGTTATGATAAACTCGTCTTTGTGTTCTTTGTGCATCTTTGTGAACTCTGTGCTTCACTTGCTTGCATAAAAGGCCCCCCTTCGTATCCTAAGATACGAAGGGGGGCCTCATCATACTAATGTAGTTTTATTTCTTCATTACAGTAGCTTTGCCATCAATCACGATTGTTCCTTCTTGATTTGTAACTACTGTTCTAAAGATCAAACGATTCTTTGCTTCAATTTTTTCAATCACTTCTACCGTAGCTGTTACCGTATCTCCAATTTTTACAGGAGCCTTGAAAGCTAATTCTTGTCCCATATAAATGGTGTTAGCACCAGGTAAGGTAGTACCAAGTACAGCGGAGATGAAGCCTGCTGACAACATGCCATGAGCAATGCGCTCTTTAAACATGCTGGTCTTAGCAAACTCTGCATTCACATGTACAGGATTAAAATCTCCAGTTAAACCAGCGAAGGTATATACATCATATTCCGTTACGGTTTTAGACATGCTGGCTTTGTCGCCAACTTGAATATCCACAAACTTTACGTCTTGTATCATGGAAAACACCCTCTCTTAATTTATTACAGAATCCCAGTGGTAGCGTGAAGTAAAATGATTACAAAGACCATAAGGGTTTTGAGTACAGTCAGTACGAAAATGTCACCATAGGAGTCTTTGTGAGTCAGTCCACAAACAGCAAGTAATGTGATTACGGCACCATTATGTGGTAATGTATCCATACCACCAGAAGCCATGGAAGCGACTCTGTGTAGAATTTCAGGGGACATACCGATGGAATTTGCCCAAGCTAGCCAATCTTTAGCCATTAAGTCTAAAGCGATGGACATACCACCAGAGGCTGAACCAGTAACACCAGCTAAGATGTTTACAGTTACTGCTTCTGATACTAGAGGTGAGCCACCTACTTTAATACTCATTAAAGCATTTGAGATGTGTTTAAAGCCGGAAAGGGAAGAAATTACATTGCCATATCCAACTTCAGATGCAGTGTTCATAATCGCTAACAAGGAACCGATGGCACCAGCATTTAAGGATTTAGCCAAGAGGCCTTTACCCAGATTGTTGAAGCCAAGAGCAATTGCTAACAGAATACCACATACTAGGGCAATGATGAGTGACCAGATACTAATAACATTTTTAAGCGCTGGTGCAGTTAAAGGAAGTTTCATTGCTTGGAAAGGTGCAAGCATATTAGGATCCCATGTGAAGACTTGTGTCATAACATAATTTACAACTAATACTGTTAACAATGGTAAAATCGCAACTTGTATGGATGGTAATTTAATTGAAGCGGAAGGCTCAGCTTCGTTTAATGTGTGTACACCATATCCTTCACCGTTGTTAGCAGCTTGTTTGCGACGACGCTCTAACCACATAACACCCAAGGTAAAGATCGAAATACCGCCAATGAGGCCTAAGATCGGTGCTGCATAAATGTTAGTACCAAAAAAGTTAGTTGGTATCAAATTCTGAATTTGCGGAGTGCCAGGTAAGCAGTCCATAGTTGCAGTAAAAGCTCCTAGAGCAATTGCAGCTGGTAATAATCTTTTAGGAATGTCAGCTTCTTTAAATAATGCAGAAGCAAATGGATATACTGCAAACACTACTACGAACAAACTTACACCACCGTAAGTAAGTGCTGCGCCAGCAAGAACAACTGCTAAGATAGCACGTTCTTTCCCTAGAGTTTTCATGATTGAATGAGCAATACCTTTCGCAAGGCCGGTGTCTTCCATGATTTTGCCAAACACGGCACCTAATAAGAATACGGGGAAAAAGGATTTAATATAGGTGACTGCTTTAGCCATAAATAGTTCTGTATAAGCTGGCATTAATGGTAATCCAGACATAGATGCTGCTAATAAAGCAAACACAGGTGCAAACAGGATAACCGAAAAACCTCTATACGCAAAAAACATTAAAAGAAATAAACTTAAGATAATACCTACTACTTCCAAAATTATTACCTCCCATATTTTAGTGTGATTCTAAAAGCAAGCTATTGTATTTGATAAGCCTCCTTTCATTATATCTAATATATATGCAAATCTTGTGCCAATTCAAATTAGCATGAAAATGAACTGTTTTCTGTTTCTTAGATATTTTCATGTACATATATATAGACAGTATGTACATGAAAAGAGACATACTGTTAGAACATAACGATATTATACTTTACAACAAGGCTTATTTATATTCCAATTAGTTGGAATATTTTTGTAAAAATATAGGTGAATTGGTTTTCATTATATTCTAAATTACGAGAAAAATATAGTATCCTAGCTCTAATTACAGTAAAATATCGTCTGCTTTCGGTATTATGTCTAAGAATGAGTACATGAAATAGCAGGAATAATAGAAAAAATGTCTAAATGCTTCATATATAGACGTATGGAGGTGGGAAATGCGCGTACGAGATTTAATGAACATCAACATAGTAACAGTGTTGCCTACAATGATGCTAAAAGAAGCTGCAGTAATTCTTAATAATGCAGGTGCAGAAAAAGCGTTAGTTGTTGACGATGATGGTAAATTAATCGGTTTAATTAACCAGGAAGGCTTTATCAAGGCTTTGGCTACTGGTGATATAAAGGATTATTGTGTCCAAGATATTATGACAAAAGACGTTATTTCCTTCCCATATGCAAAGAGTGTTAGTGAATTGCAAGAAGAATTTATTCTGAATCAATCTCCGTTTCTCCCCATTGTAGACGGAGAAAATCGTCCAATGGGCATTTTACAACAGACGGATGTAGCCACCTATTTATCAGATTGCTCACTATCACTATTGGAGGGAACGCAAGCCATTATTAACGCTTTTTATAACGGTGTAATTGCTGTGAATGCAGAAGGAATCGTAATTCTGTTCAATGCTGCAGCTGAATATATTACAGGCTTAACAGCTGAGGCGGTAATTGGGCATCATGTGGATAATGTGCTTCCCAATACGAGACTTAGTCGAGTACTGGAGACAGGCGTAACAGAAGTTAATCAGCAACAAACCATTGGTAATTGCACAATTATTACTAACCGATCCCCTATCCTAAATGGTAATAAAATTATTGGATCAGTAGCTGTGTTTCAGGATATTACAGAACTGCAGACAATCGCTGTTGAATTAGAGAATGTGAAGAATTTAAAAAGTACCTTAGAATCTGCTATTGAAAGCTTCTTTGAAGGCATTGTAATCGTTGATAAAAGTGGTAAAATCACAATGATAAATCAATCCTATTGTGATTTCCTTGGGGTGGAGGGTGCAGCAGTAATTGGTAAGCACGTTGTAGACGTAATTCCCAACACACGTATGCATGTTGTCGCTCAAGGCGGCAAAGCTGAGATTACAGAAATTCAAAGAATAAATGAACATAACTGTGTCGTGACTCGTATCCCTATTGTGAAAGATGGTGAAACCGTTGGAGCTGTAGGAAAAGTTGTGTTTAAAGATGTAAAGGACTTGAAGATATTATCGAATAAGTTGACCAAGCTGGAGTTTGAGTTGGAGTATTATAAGGAAGAGTTGCGAAAAGTGTATGGTGGCAAATATACTTTTGAGAGTATTATTGGCAATAGTGAAAAGATGGAGTGGATTAAATCCATTGCGTTCAAGGCTTCTAAAGGCAATTCTACAGTGCTTATATTAGGTGAAAGTGGTACAGGTAAAGAAGTATTTGCTCAGGCTATTCACAATGGCAGTATACGTAACAAAGGTCCTTTCATTAAGGTGAATTGTGCAGCATTACCCGAAAATCTCTTAGAAACCGAATTATTTGGTTATGATGAAGGAGCTTTTACGGGAGCGAAAAAAGGTGGAAAACCAGGAAAGTTTGAGTTGTCCAACAGAGGAACCATCTTCTTAGATGAAATTGGTGATATGCCAATTTCCATGCAGGTTAAATTATTACGTGTATTGCAAGAAAGAGAATTTGAGCGAGTAGGAGGAACTAAGACGATTAAATTAGATCTCAGAGTGATCGCTGCTACCAATCGAGATTTAACTAAGATGATTGAGCAAGGGCAGTTTCGCCAAGATTTATATTATCGCCTGGATATTATCTCTCTAGCCATTCCTCCACTACGAGAGCGCACAGAAGATATACCTCTGCTATGTGATATGCTCTTAAAAAAAATCAACAAACGAGTGCAGCATTATGTGGAAGGAATAGCGCCAGCTACATTAAAGTTGTTAATGGCTTATAAATGGCCAGGTAATGTTCGGGAGTTGGAAAATGTTTTAGAAAGAGCGTTAAACCTAATGGACGATAATGAAGTGTTAATTGCTCCTGAACATTTGCCTCCTGTGGTAAAGAAAATGAATAAAGTAAAAGAGCCAATCGAAGTCTCCGAAAATTTAGCTGAAATGTTGGATGATACGGAGAAGCAAGCTATTTTAAAGGTATTAGAAGAAGCTGGCGGCAATAAAAGTAAGGCCGCGAAGCTTCTAGGAATTCACCGATCTGGATTTTACCAAAAGCTGCAGAAACATAATATTAAATAAAAAGATTTGACATAATGGTAACATGATGATATAATGACAAAGATCAATATCGAAAGCTAAGAGCCGTCATATTTGACGGCTTATATTTATATAGAAATTGCAAAAGTTATCTAGTATGTTCTGGCAAGGCAATACAAGAAGTCGATTGTAAAAAAATTGACTGGTAGGTTAGAGTTGTTCTTCTTTTAAAAAAAGAGTAATCATAAATCCTGTCTCTGCATATCCTATAGAGTGGTGGTAATGTTGATTAAGTACATAGTTGGTTCAATTTACAAGGTGTGTTGTATATTATTTACCGCTATAGTTTATAGGTTATTAGGGAGGATTCAGATGAAAATAGAACAGCGTATTCAACAACTTTATAAAAAGTTGTTAAATTTAGGATATTATCCTTTTCAAGTGCAAAGCATTATACACTTTGCTATTGGTAATGATAATGTAGAATCAGCAACTATTGCTGACAAAATTAAAGTTGTTAACGTTTTGGAAGATTATGAAAAATTAGCATATAATTTTTCTCTTGCATACAGTAAGTAAATAAGAAAATAAAGAGCCTACTAGGCTCTTTATTTCTGTTAATTGAAATAAGGCAGATTTTAGGTACCATTTTAAAAAAAGGAAGGCTGGTAAAACATGATTAGTACAAGTGGTTTGACTTTGCGGTATGGAAAAAGGGCATTATTTGAGGATGTCAATATAAAATTCACGCCAGGTAATTGTTATGGCTTAATTGGCGCAAATGGTACAGGGAAATCTACTTTCTTAAAAATATTATCTGGTGAAATTGAACCAAATTCTGGTGAAGTTATCATTTCAGCAGGAGAGCGTTTAGCTGTTCTGAAACAAGATCATTATGAATTTGATGAAATTGATGTGCTGAAAACGGTTATTATGGGACATGCTAGACTTTTTGAAATTATGGAAGCAAAAGAAGTGTTGTATGCAAAAGCTGATTTTACCGATGAAGATGGAATAAAAGTTGGCGAGCTAGAAGGTGAATTTGCAGAGCTCAATGGTTGGGATGCGGAAACAGAAGCGGCTCGTATGTTATCGGGTTTGGGGATTGGTGAAGAGTTACATAGTAAGCTAATGAAAGATTTAAGTGGTAATGAGAAAGTTAGAGTACTATTAGCCCAAGCCTTATTTGGTGCTCCAGATATTTTGTTATTGGATGAACCGACAAATCATCTTGATGTTGAGTCCATTCGCTGGTTGGAAGATTTCCTTTACAATTTTGATAATACTGTCATTGTTGTATCTCATGACCGTCATTTCTTAAATAAAGTATGTACTCACATTGCCGATATTGATTTTAGTCAAATTCAATTGTATGTGGGTAATTATGATTTCTGGCAGCAATCTAGTGAGTTAGCACTAAAAATGGCCAAGGAAGCAAATAAGAAAACAGAAGAAAAAATGAAGGATCTACAAACCTTTATTCAACGCTTTAGTGCCAATGCTTCTAAATCCAAGCAGGCAACATCACGTAGAAAACAATTAGATAAATTAACATTGGAAGATATTAGACCATCGTCTCGTAAATATCCATATATTGCTTTTAAACCAGATAGAGAAGCAGGGGATCAACTCTTAACCGTTGAAAACCTTTGTAAAACCATTGATGGTGAACAAGTATTGAATAATGTGAGCTTTGTTGTTACGAAAGCAGATAAAATTGCTTTTGTCGGCGCGAACAGCTTAGCAAAAACTACTTTATTCAAGATATTAATGGGTGAAATGGAAGCGGATAGTGGTGAATTTAAATGGGGCGTAACTACTTCCCAAGCTTATTTCCCTAGAGATAATGCGGAATACTTTGATAGTAAATTAAATCTGGTAGATTGGCTCAGACAGTTCTCACGGGATCCTGACGAGACCTTTGTTAGAGGATTTTTAGGCCGTATGCTGTTCTCTGGCGAGGAAAGTCAGAAAGAGGCCAATGTATTGTCTGGTGGAGAAAAAGTACGGTGTATGCTTTCGAAGATGATGTTAAGCGGTGCAAATGTACTGATCTTTGATGAACCTACAAATCATTTAGATTTGGAATCCATCACTTCCCTGAATAATGGCTTGATTAGTTTTGAAGGGACCATGTTATTTGTCGCTCACGATCATGAGTTTGTTCAAACAATTGCTAACCGTATTATTGAAATTACGGAAGATGGTATTATTGATAAACGCATGACGTATGATGAATATTTGGAAACAGTAGCAACTAGAAAATAGAGAGAACTCTTTACGAAACACGTATTTTGCTTGTAAAAGCGAGGTACGTGTTTTGTTTTTAATCCTCCTGTTCCTCTCAGCCTTCTCTGCGTCTCTGTGGTTAAGGAGGCTTAGCAGGAATATTTACATTGCTATGGAAGTTGATATTCATAGGTTATAAGATGGTAAATGGATATTGTTATTGTTTTTTGCATAAGGTATGTAGAGTAATATTTTGCTAAAAAAGCATAGCTTTAACAGTAGGAGGAGATTAATATGAGAGAGTATGATGTACTAATAGAGAAATTTCATGATTATTTTACTCAAGATGGTAACGCTTGCGTGAGTTTAGGGGTTAACAAACACTTAGATGATTTACCTAATCCTAGTTTAGAAAATAGCAAACGCCTAGTTGCTGAAGGACAAAAATTATTGGCGGATATTATAAGTTTTCCTAGAGGCGTTCTAGAGTTTGAGCAAATGCTTGATTTAGATTTAGCGGCATTAGCAGTGGATTTTGCTATATATAAGCACACCTACACCTTTAATGGAAAAGAGGAGTTACAGCAGAAGCCCACTGCAGGAGCTGATATTAGTGATGGTTTATTTCTGCTATTTATTAATGATCCTCGTCCTTCCCATGAACGCCTAGATAACATTACTGCTCGATTGGAAAAGGTCCCCCAATATTTAGAACAATTGCTTTCGACCTTGGATACACCTGTAAGACGCTGGGTCAGTATGGATATAGAAAAGGTGAGTGGGTTACCAGAATTTTTTGAGACTCTTTATAATTGGGCTAAGGATGAGCAATATAGTCAGCTGGAAAGACTGGCAGCTGCGAAAAAACAAGGGGAAGCTGCTTTAGAACAATACATTGAACAACTCAAAGGTATGCCTACTACCACCCATTTTTTTATTGGTGCAGAGCAGGCTAAAAAGCTTATCAAGCTGCGAGGTATTGATAAATCACTGGCAGAATTACATACTATGGCAGCTGAATTTTTGAAGAACGTCTCAAGAGAACTTGAAATATTGCGACTGAAACTAGTAGATAAATATAACTTACCAGCTAGCACTACGTTGGAACAATTGCAGAATTTTTTAAATCAACAATATAAGGTAAGGCTAGAGCATAAAAATTCTTTATCTGATGTAATTGTAAGATATAAGGAAGAAAAAAATAAGATTGTTCAATATCTTGAGGAAAAAGAATTGTTTCCTATCTTTAAAGAACAAGATATGCAAATCATGCAGACGCCTGCTTTTATGGCTCCCTCCATTCCTGCTGGTGCCATGGTTTCTCCGCCGCCTTTTAGAGCAGGTACAAAGACTAGTATGGTCTATCTTACTTTAAGCGAAGAGTTATTGGATGAACATACTGAGCTTTCTATTCCTTCCATGATGATACATGAGGGTATTCCCGGACATCATTTGCAGCTTGCTACAGCGGCTAACCATCCATCTGTTGTTCGTCGACATTTCGATGCCATGGAACATGCGGAAGGCTGGACCACTATGTTAGAGGACTATATGCTAGATTTGGGCTATATGGGGGAATTAACCGATGAGGCACGATTCTCTGGGAAAAGAGATATTTCCAGAATTGGTGCGCGGGTAGCTATTGATTTATATTTCATGACAGGGGATAAGAAGTACTTAGATGTAGGCATGGAAATAGATGTATCTTCTGATGATCCATTTATCAATGCTGGAAATCTGCTGCAAAAGGTTACTGGATTTGTTGCTGGCAGGGTGCAAGCTGAATTAAACTGGTATTCTCAGGAAAGGTCGTATCCCCTTTGCTATCTGACTGGCAACCAATTGGTATGGGAGCTAAAGAATGAGATGACAAAAGCGCAACAAGGAAAATTAGAAGGGGTGGAATTGGATAAAGCATTTCACAACATATATCTGAAATCAGGTAATATGCCTCTCACATTTTTACGTAAGGTATTTGAGCATGAAAAAATGCTGTAATATGGTGGGGTTATAACCTTTATTGTATTTGGCTGAAGAAAATTTGTAATGAAATGTCCATTTGGAAAAGAATGTTGTTGACAGCAAGGAGATTTTTTTGTATTATAATCAAAAAGAAGACTATAATGACGATGAATGGAAGAGTAATTGTATTGCTAATAGTTACAGAGAGCTGGAAATGGTGTGAGCCAGTACTATGAAGTACAATGAAAATCATCCACGAGTTGCGGGCTGAATCTTAGTAAGCTACGCCGGGCCTCTTTTGAGGAATCGCCGCCCGTTATTGCGCGCGAGGTATCGGGTATTATACTCCGTACCTATGAGATGCTATGGTATGAGCCATAGCAATTTGGGTGGTATCGCGGATTAACCTCCGCCCCTTTATAAGGGGCGGAGGTCTTTTATTTTCTAAATCGGTTTATAGTATTTAAAGTACAAGAGGGATAGGAGGTACTTGCTTTGAGAATGTTGGGAGCGGAAGTAGTCATTGAATGTTTGAAAAAGGAAGAGGTAGATATTGTATTTGGTTATCCTGGGGGGGCGGTCTTAACCCTTTATGACGCATTATTTAAAACTAAATTTCCCCATATTTTAACTCGCCATGAACAAGGTGCAGTGCATGCCGCTGATGGTTATGCACGGGCAACAGGCAAGACGGGAGTCTGTTTCGCTACCTCTGGCCCTGGGGGAACCAATTTGGTTACTGGAATTGCAACAGCTTATATGGATTCCATTCCTTTGGTGGCGATTACTGGTCAAGTCGGGGTATCCTTAATCGGCAAGGACTCTTTTCAGGAGGCGGATATCTGTGGCATTACCACTCCTATTACCAAGCACAATTATTTAGTGAAGAAAATTCAAGACTTGCCTCGCGTAATGAAAGAAGCTTTTTATATTGCTCGTACTGGACGGCCAGGACCTGTTGTAATTGATATCTCTAAAGATGTTTTTAATGATATTCTGGATTTTGAATATCCCAACAGTGTATGCCTTCGGGGGTATAGGTCGACCTTTTCTGGAGATTCTGCGAAGATTGATTCAGTAGTTGAAGCTTTAGAAAAAGCAGAAAAGCCTGTGATTTTTGTAGGTGGCGGCGTTAATATTTCAGGTATGTCAGAAGAAATACGAAAACTAATCCAGATGACTGGAATTCCAGTTATGTCTAGTTTGATGGGGTTAGGCTGTATTCCCAGTGATCTACCTGAGCAGTTAGGGATGGTGGGAATGCACGGAACCTACGCAGCCAATATGGCGACCATTGATTGTGACCTTCTAATGGGCATTGGGGTGCGCTTTGATGATCGGGTAACCAGTTTGGTTAAGAACTTCGCACCTAAAGCAACCATTATACACTTTGACATTGACCCAGCAGAAGTTAACAAAAATGTTCGTGCAGACTTAAAAATAGTCGGTGATTTGCGCTGGTCTTTACCTCTTTTGTGTGAAAAAGTAGCTGGCCGTAGTCTAACAAAAGAGCAGTGGGCGAGTTTAGAATGGACTGATATAGTGCAGGAGTGGAAAAGAGAAAAACCTTTGTCATCTAGTTTGCCAAAGGGAGGAATTCGACCTCAAGATGTTATTGAAAAGGTTAGCGAGCTAACCCAAGGTGATGCTATCATTGTGACCGATGTTGGTCAACATCAAATGTGGACTGCGCAGAGCTATAATTTTAATAAGCAACGCTCCTTTTTAACTTCTGGTGGTTTAGGCACCATGGGATATGGATTGCCAGCAGCAATTGGGGCGCAAATAACCTTACCAGACAAAGCAGTAGTATTATTTACTGGTGATGGTAGTATTATGATGAATTGTCAGGAGCTTGCAACGGTTGCTGATAATGGATTACCATTAAAAATTATCGTCATGAATAATCAAGTTCTTGGTATGGTGAATCAATGGCAGCGGATGTTTTATGGTCAGCGTTATTCTCATTCTAGTACAAAGGGCTGTACGGATTTTGTTAAACTTGCTGAGGCTATGGGCGTTGCTGGCTTACGGGTAACAAAACCAGAAGATTTAAATATGATATTGGAAAAAGCCTTACAGATGGAGGGGCCGGTGCTAGTCGACGTATTGTTGCCAGAAACAGAGGATGTATTGCCGATGGTTCCTCCAGGTGGTCGTCTCGATCAAATGGTGTTAAGGGGGGGAATCTGATGAAGTATACATTAACTGTTTTAGTGGAGAATCGCCCAGGTGTATTAACGCATATATCAGGGCTGATTAGCCGACGTGCTTTTAATATTGAAAGTATTGCTGCTGGACCTACAGAAGAAACTGATACTACTAGAATTACTATCGGTGTTGAAGTGGAGGATGAATTTGAATTAGAACAGGTAGTGAACCAGTTATCAAAATTGATTAACGTAATCAAGATTGTCAATCTCACTTATGTGGATTCTATTCAACGTGAACTAGCACTGATTAAAGTTCGTGCAAACAAAGCCAATCGATCGGATCTTGTTGATATTGTGGAAATTTTTCGGGCCAAAATTGTAGATGTGAATAGGGAAACGTTAGTGGTCGAACTTTCAGGTGAAGAATCTAAGATCGATGCCTTGTGCGAAGTGTTGGCGGATTTCGGCATTATTGAGATTGTACGTACTGGCAGAATCGCAGTCTCCCGTGGACCAGTTCCCGCAAAAGAGATGTAGTTACAGGTAGTGGAGAGATTTGAACCACAGAGAACACAGAGGGCGCAGAGGGGTATTTTTCAACCCAATTTCTCTCTGTGTCCTCTGTGCCTCTGTGGTTAACGTATCCTCTTTGTGTTCTTTGTGTCTGCGTAAGCAGCTTTGTGCCTTCGTGTTTCAAAACGTCTTTTTTATTATGATGAAAAAATAATATAACCACAGAGGCACAGAGTGCACAGAGGGGTATTTTCTAACCCAATTTCTCTGTGTCCTCTGTGCCTCTGCGGTTAACATTTCTTCCATGTTTCAAAATGCGTATGCTCACATTCTCTTAGTTTTTGAATAAGCCCATTGCGCTTACAATTAAAGATACCATGCCACCAGCAATTAGGGGGCCTACGGCCAACCCCTGGAAAAAAAACACACCCATAATGGTGCCAACAACTAAAGCAGTTACTGCCTCTGGTGATTCCTTCATAAAAAATACACCTTGAGCAGCAATCCAAGCGACAAGGATACCAATGAAAATAGCCACTAAACCAATTGGATTTTTGAAAGCTTCCAAGATACCGCCTATGGATATACGCCCTTGAGCGATCGGTGTTAATACGGCTAAAGTCAAAATGGTGATACCAATATTGATTCCATGGTTTTCTATATAAGGAAACCACGTAGTAAAACCTAGCAGCTTTATCAATAGTAAGAGTAAGGCAGCTATGGATACAGAGTGATTATTGCCAATAACAGATAACACTAAAATAACTAAGAGTGGCAGGTTGTCCCAATTCATTTTTTCACATCCCATGTAGAGTTGATAAAGACTATAGTAGTCTCTGTAATTCTGGTAGAACTTATTTGTATATCATACTAAGCTTAGCAAAAAAAGTCTAATAGAAAATGTATAAATTCTTTGACTTTTAGAGACGACTGGTCTATTATTTAAATATGAAAACGACAACAAGAGAGAAACTAATTAAGACAGGTGCCAAAGCAATGCTGGCAAAAAGCTATCACGCCGTGGGGATACAAGAAATCTTAACAAAAGTAGATGTCCCTAAAGGATCCTTTTATCATTACTTTGAATCGAAAGAGGCTTTTGGCGTAGCCATTATTGAGTATTATGGAGAACAATTGGCGAACTCCATTACAGAAAAATTAGCAGATGAGGGACCGTCTCCTAGAGAAAAAATACGAGGATATTTTTTAAGTATTCGAGATTATTATGCTACGCATGGCTGCGGTAGAGGTTGTTTGGTTGCTAAGCTGGCAATTGAAGTGGAAAATCCCAGTGTTCCGATGTGTAATGCCTTAAGAAGAGAATTTGATAAATGGATAGCGTTGTTTGCCGTTTGTATAAGGGAAGGCCAAAAGAATGGAGAAATATCATTAGCTTATGATGCAGAGGCTATGGCAGAGTTCTTATACACTTCATGGGAAGGTGCGTTAATTCGTATGCAAGTAAATCACGATCTTGGACCAATTGACAAATTTATTGGGTATGCTCTTGATCAAATTATACCGAAAGCATAATATAGCGGTGAACTAGAGGGTTCACCGTATTATTAAGTTGCATTATAGACGACCGGTCTATTTTTTATATCAAGAATATAGGTTTAAGCTGAATTTTGTTGCTCTAAAGTCGTGCTAGGTTCATGTTATTAACGCTAAGACATTAGTTCATCAGGGATGGAAGTCTTGTAAAGTGTGGTGGCTTACGCAAATAGCGTATCACATAGATTTTGTTACAATAATAAAATTTTGGAGGATGAAATTATGAATTTTGAACTAACCAAAGAGCAAGAAGACATTCGGAACATGATAAGAGATTTTGCTGAAAAATCAATTGCACCAACGGCTGCAGAGCGGGATGAAAAGGAATATTTTCCTCGTGAAATTTTTGACCAGATGGGTGAACTTGGGATTATGGGGCTGCCTTACCCTGAAGAATACGGTGGTGCGGGAAGCGACTTCTTATCCTATGCTATGGCAGTAGAAGAAATTTCTCGTGTATGTGCATCAACAGGGATCGGGCTTTCGGTGCATGTGTCACTTTGTTCCTGGCCTATCTTTCAATATGGGACGGAGGAACAAAAACAAAAGTTCTTAACGCCATTAGCAGAAGGCACAAAATTAGGGGCTTTTGGCTTAACAGAGCCTAACGCTGGTACGGATGCCAGTGCTGCCACTACAACAGCAGTTAAGGATGGAGATACTTATATTTTAAATGGTACTAAAATATTCAATACAAACGGTGGAGAGGCCGAAATTGAAGTGATATTTGCCTCTACTGACAAAGCTGCTGGTTTGAAGGGTATGAGTGCTTTTATTGTGGAAAAAGATACTCCTGGTCTTAGTTTCGGGAAAAAAGAAATTAAAATGGGTATACGTTCTTCGGTACAACGTGAAGTAATTATGAAGGATTGCCGTATCCCCGCAGCCAATTTGCTTGGCAAGGAAGGGCAAGGTTTTAAAATTGCAATGACTGCTTTAGATGGTGGACGTATTGGTGTTGCTGCCCAATCTCTTGGCATTGCCCAGGGAGCTCTTGAACAAGCTATTAAATATTCCAAAGAACGGGTTCAATTTGGCAAACCTATTGCTAGCAATCAGGCAATCGCATTCAAGATTGCTGATATGGCTGCCAAGGTTGAGGGAGCAAGGCTTTTAGTGTATCGTGCTGCTTATCATAAGTCCCACCATCTTCCTTACTCTAAAGAAGCAGCTATGGCAAAATTGGTTGCTTCTGATGCTGCCATGTCTGTTACTACTGATGCTGTACAAATTTTCGGTGGATATGGATATACCCGTGAGTACCCAGTAGAACGCATGATGCGTGATGCTAAAATTACACAAATATATGAAGGTACAAATGAAGTGCAGCGTATGGTTATTTCAGGGGCTGTTTTACGGTAAAAGAATAATTTGTGAAGACACTCTGCGATACAATGTCCTGCACAGATCAGAGATAAACTCTTGGAGAGGCAGGGAATTGTGCAAGTGAGAAATTATTAATTAGATTAGGAGGCGAAGGGATGGAAGTTCTTGTTTGTATTAAGCAAGTTCCTGATACTGCCGAAGTAAAAATTGATCCAGTAACCAACACTCTGATTCGACAAGGGGTACCAAGTATTGTAAACCCTTTTGATAAAAATGCCTTAGAGGCTGCTTTACAATTAAAAGATAAGCATGGTGGTAAAGTTACGGTGATTTCCATGGGGCCACCTCAGGCAAAGGATGCATTGAAAGAATGCTTAGCTATGGGAGCTGATCGTGCAATACTAGTGAGTGATCGTGCATTTGGCGGCTCGGATACATTAGCTACTAGTTATACTCTAGCAGCAGCAATACGTAAGATTGGTACATATGACATTATTTTCTGTGGTAAGCAAGCGATTGATGGTGATACTGCCCAAGTCGGTCCAGAGATTGCAGAACATTTGGAAATTGCACAAATTACCTATGTGGCTAAAATTGAGGTGGACGGCGATACTGTTTCTGTAGAACGTGAGTATGAGGAAGGTTATGGCATCA